>JAWOHJ010000181.1:0-7648 GCA_046485225.1 Lutibacter sp.
TGGGCATTGGCATTCTGTTCCCCTTTGCCCCCAGCGAGCGCTGTCGGGACCGCATGATGAACTCCATCGCCCCGTTCTGGGACGGTAATGAGACCTGGCTGGTGCTCGGCGGCGGGGGGCTCCTGGCGGCCTTTCCCCTGGCCTACGCCATCAAAAACAAAAAACAAATCAAATACTTTAATAACTTAACAAAGTTCAATTACTGCAAAACTCAGTTTGTTTAGTATTTGTTTAAAAAAAAATGAGAATTTCAGACCATACGTTTATAAAGTATAAAATGATATAAATCATTAAAAATTATAAGTTTAGCATTTAATTTTGTGTAAACCTCATGTTAAAAACAGATCATTAATTTAAAATCGCATTCTCATGGAATCTATGGAAAAAGTAAAAAAAAGGGTGTTTAAATTTGGAAACAGCACTGCCGACGGAAACAGTAAAATGAAAAATCTTCTGGGCGGAAAAGGCGCAAACCTTGCTGAAATGAGTTTAATCGGAATTCCAGTTCCTCCGGGCTTTACTATTACTACAGAAGTGTGTACAGAGTATAATCTGCTGGGAAAAGAGGCTGTTATAAGTTTAATTCTTTCTGAAGTTACAGAATCCATTGAAAAAATTGAAAAAATAATGGGTACTAAATTTGGAGATAAAGAAAACCCTTTATTGCTTTCTGTTCGTTCAGGCGCACGAGCTTCCATGCCGGGAATGATGGATACGGTTTTAAATTTAGGCTTAAATGATGATGCTGTTATTGGAATTACAAAAAAAACAAATAATGAACGTTTTGCATGGGATTCTTATCGCCGTTTTATTCAAATGTACGGGGATGTCGTTATGGGAATGAAACCCGAATCAAAAGAAGACATTGATCCATTTGAAGAAATTATGGAGGATCTAAAAGAAAAAAGAGGTATTAAATTGGATACTGAATTTACAGTGCAGGATTTAAAAATACTTGTAAAAGGTTTTAAAGATGCCGTAAAAAACCGCACCGGCCAAGATTTCCCTACAAATCCTTGGGATCAGCTTTGGGGTGCCGTTATTGCCGTTTTTAACAGCTGGAACGGTGACAGAGCTATTTATTATCGTAATATGCATGGTTACCCAGATGATTGGGGAACTGCGGTAAGCGTGCAAGCAATGGTTTATGGAAATATGGGCAATCAATCGGGCACCGGCGTATGTTTTACGCGTGATGCCGCAACGGGTGAAGATCAATTTAATGGGGAATATTTAATCAATGCGCAAGGTGAAGATGTGGTTTCCGGAGCACGAACACCACAACAAATCACCAAATTAGGTTCCATGCGTTGGGCAAAACTGGCCAGAATAGAAGAAGCTGACAGGCTAAAAAATTATCCTTCCCTGGAAGAACTAATGCCTGAAATTTACAAAGAACTTAATAAATATCAACAAAAACTTGAGGACCATTACCTTGACATGCAAGACTTGGAGTTCACCATTCAGGAAGGCAAACTTTGGATGTTGCAAACCAGAAATGGGAAACGCACTGGCGTGGCTATGGTAAAAATTGCCATGGACTTATTAAAAGCGGGTTTAATTACTGAAAAAGAAGCCCTTTTACGCATTGTACCCATTAAACTGGATGAGTTACTGCACCCTGTTTTTGATCCAAAAGCCTTGAATAATGCAAAAGTCATTGCACAGGGATTACCCGCTTCCCCCGGCGCTGCCACCGGTCAGCTGGTTTTCTTTGCAGATGAAGCACACAAATATAAAAATGCAATATTGGCACGAATTGAAACTTCTCCCGAAGATTTGGAAGGTATGAATATTGCTAAAGGAATTTTAACGGCACGAGGCGGTATGACTTCCCACGCGGCTGTTGTTGCTCGCGGTATGGGAAAGTGCTGCATTTCCGGTGTTGGCGCGTTAAAAATTGATTACAAAAGCCGCACTATGGGTATTAATGGCAAAATCTATAACGAAGGCGACTGGATTTCATTAAATGGTTCATTAGGAGATATTTATGAAGGAAATTTACCAACTGTAGAACCCGAATTGTGCGGCGAATTTGGGGAGATTATGATGTTGGCCGATAAATTTGCGACCATGAAAGTCAGAACAAATGCCGATACCCCAAATGATGCAAAAATTGCACGTAATTTTGGTGCACAAGGCATCGGATTGACACGTACAGAACACATGTTTTTTCAGGAAGATCGTATTAAAGCGATGCGCGAAATGATTTTATCTGAAAATGTAGCAGGAAGAAAAGCTGCTTTGGTAAAACTGCTCCCAATGCAACGCACAGATTTTGAGGGAATATTTGAGGCTATGCATGGATTACCTGTAACAATCCGTTTGTTAGATCCGCCTTTACACGAATTTGTTCCCCATGAAATAAATCAACAAAAAGAGCTTGCTAAAGAAATGAAAGTTTCCTTAGAGACCATCATAAATAAAGTGGCAGAATTGGCAGAATTCAATCCGATGTTAGGTCATAGGGGATGCCGTTTGGGAAATACTTATCCGGAAATTACTGAAATGCAAACCAGGGCAATTATCGAAGCTGCCTTAAATTTAAAGGCCAAAGGAATTAAAGCAGTACCAGAAATTATGGTGCCGTTGATTGGCTCGCTTAAAGAGTATGTTGCGCAAGAAGAAATTATTAGAGCCACCGCAAACAAAGTGTTTGAAGAAAGAAATGACACCATTCACTATTTGGTTGGTACTATGATTGAAATCCCAAGAGCCGCTTTAACAGCCGATTTAATTGCACAACGTGCCGAATTTTTCTCTTTTGGCACAAACGATTTAACCCAAATGACCTTTGGATATTCTCGTGACGATGCAAGTAAATTTTTAGCCATATACCTTAAAAAAGGAATTTTAACTGTTGATCCATTTGAAGTTTTAGATCAGGAAGGTGTTGGACAATTGGTTAAAATGGGAACAGAAAAAGGCAGAATCACCAAACCAAATCTGAAAGTTGGTATTTGCGGAGAACACGGCGGCGAGCCAAATTCTATTGCTTTTTGCCACAAAACCGGTTTAGACTATGTCAGTTGCTCACCATATAGAGTACCGATAGCAAGAGTTGCCGCCGCACAGGCAGCCATTAAGTGATTTATCGTTTTAAATGTTAAAGATTAAATTTATTACCTTTGCCTCAGAACGATCTGGGGCAAGGTAAAATTAAAAATCAGGTGAATTTCATCATTTGACATTCCAAAATCGTAAGTCATCAATTAACGGTCATAAAATAAATCATACTTATGGTAAATCAAACTGTACAAGAAGGAAAAACAATGGCTATTATCAGCTATTTTACTTGGGTAGGCACTTTAATTGCCTTTGTGATGAACAATGATAAACACAATTCATTCGCCGCTTTCCATATTCGTCAAATGATTGGCTTATCCCTTTTTTCAATAGGCGTTTCTGTTATTGGAAAATATGCTTGGTTCGTTGCAGGAATTTTAGGCATTGGCTTGTTTGTGCTGTGGATTATCGGTTTGATTGGCGCCATTAACGGAGAAGAAAAAAAAGTGCCATTTGTAGGAGATTTATTTCAAGATTGGTTTAAAGGAATTGGATAACCTATTTTTTAAGGTTACTTTTGAAGTCGCGTCCAAAAACGCGACTTTTATATTTAAATTATGGAAAAATTATCATTGCATTATATTGTCAGAGCACCAAAAATAACAACGGAAAATACTTCATTGCTCATCTTATTGCACGGTTATGGCAGCAACGAAGAAGATTTATTTTCATTTGCGGGTGAATTGCCTGACGATTTGATTATTGTGAGTGCAAGAGCACCGCAAACATTGGGATTTGGCAGCTATTCCTGGTACACCATTCATTTTAACAGTCCGCAAGGAAAGTTTTCCGATATGCCGGAAGCCATTCAAGCAAAAGAAACCATCGCTGTTTTTATTGATGAAGTGCAACATCAATATGGTATTTCACCAGAAAAAACATTCCTTCTTGGGTTCAGTCAGGGTACCATTTTAGCTTATGCCGTGGCCTTAAATTATCCGGAAAAAGTACAAAAAATTATCGCCTTGAGCGGCTATGTCAACCCCGATTTATTGCCGATAGATTTAAACTCAAAAGACTATTCCAAATTGGATTTTTATATTTCCCACGGAAGTGTGGATCAGGTGATTCCTGTTGAATGGGCCAATAAAGCGCCTGAATTTTTAAAACAACTAAACATTAAACATTGCTACAAAGAGTTTCCTGTCGGCCATGGCGTTTCTCCAAAGAATTTTTACGAATTCAGCAAATGGATTGAAGAACGGATGTAGTAATTGTTAATTGTTGAAAAAACTTGAAACTTGAAACTTTTAATATTTAACTTTTTAATGCCTAAATTGGCATCCTAAAAATTTAGCAAATGGAAATATTGGGTATTGATGTTGGAGGCACAGGAATAAAGGCTGCAATTGTCACCGTTGAAACCGGCGCACTTTCTGCCGAAAAAAAAAGAATTCCTACGCCAAGACCTGCCACACCTGAAGCTATTGCGAAGGTTATTCAGAAGATTGTTAAACATTTTAACTGGGAAGGTCCGGTTGGCTGTGGATTTCCAACACCTTTAAAACACGGCAAATGCATGTCGGGCGGAAATTTGCACGAAGACTGGAAAAATGTCCAAGTTGCCGAACTATTTAAAAATGCCACAGGGAATGAATTTACCGTTGTAAATGACGCCGATGCGGCAGGAATCGCCGAAATATACTTTGGAGCCGGAAAGGATAAAAAAGGGGTTGTTATGATGATTACTTTGGGAACAGGAATTGGTTCGGCCGTATTTTTAGACGGGAAGTTATTGCAAAATACAGAATTTGGTCATTTGCTTAACAGGCACGGCGAAAGTTTTGAAAGTTATGCAGCCGATTCTGCAAGAAAAAGAGAAAAATTAAGTCAGAAAAAATGGGGAAAAAGGCTTCATAAATATTTTGACCACATAAATTTCATCATGTCGCCCGACTTAATCATTATTGGTGGAGGCGCCAGCAAAAGAGTTCATAAGTTTATCCACAAAATTGAAATTGACACACCCATAGCTCCTGCGGAAGCAGAAAATGATGCTGGAATTATTGGTGCTGCAATGGCTGCCAAAGCCGGAATTAAATAAAATGGCTATCTGTATTTAACTGAAATTATGATAAATATTATTGACATTTTTTTATATCATCATTCATGACACTATTCTACGCATTAGACATATTGGGCACTATTGCATTTGCCATTTCCGGAGCGTTGATGGCCATGAATAAAAAAATGGATCCATTTGGCGTTTTTATCATCGGTTTTGTCACCGCTGTAGGCGGAGGCACATTGCGAGATGTTTTATTAGGCAAACAACCCGTTATTTGGATGAATGATATTACTTATACTTACTTAATTGGATTCGCTGTTTTTATAGCTATTGTTTTTCGAAAAAAATTAAAACACCTGCAAAAGTCCTTGTTTTTATTTGACACCATTGGTTTGGGTATATTTACCATAACCGGAACAGAAATTGGCATTAATGCTAATTTTCACCCTATAATTTCAATAGCTTTGGGAACCATGACAGCTTGTTTCGGTGGCGTTATTCGCGATATTTTGTGCAATAGTGTTCCTGTGCTTTTCAGAAAAGAAATTTATGCCACTGCCTGTATTTTTGGGTCGATTGCCTTTATTATTTTATACAATTTTAATATTGACCAAACCATTGTTTATATTTCAACTTCATTAATTGTCATTACCATAAGGCTCGTTGCAGTGAAATATCATTTGTCTTTACCTACCTTTTATTCTAAAAATTAATGGATTTCAATGATTTCAAAAATAACGTTTCAAAGCTGACAGAAATACCTCTTGGCGGATTGGACGCGCAATTTGAATTGGCACCAAAGTTCAGGCAAAAATATACCCGGGAATTTCTTACTGCTCAAAACGCAAAAAAAGCAGCTGTTTTAGCACTGTTCTATCCAAATGAACAAGGAAAAACTTGCTTTTTATTAACCTTACGCGCAAACTATAACGGCGTACACGCATCACAAATTAGTTTCCCGGGAGGAAAATTCGAAAGTTCTGATAATTCTTTGGAAAATACTGCCTTAAGAGAAGCTCAGGAAGAAGTTGGAATTTGTCCGGCTGATGTATCTATTTTTAAGCAAATGTCCGATGTTTTTATTCCTCCGAGCAATTTTATGGTTACCCCATTCTTAGGAATACTGAACTTCACGCCTGCCCTGACAAAAAATGAGGAAGTAGAAGAAAACATAACGGTTTTGCTGGAAGATTTGTTTAATGATCGTGCTTGTTCAACCGCCTTTGTAAACACATCGTATGCTAAAAACATCCCGGTTCCCTGTTTTAATCTCAGCAACTTTGTGGTATGGGGCGCAACAGCCATGATGTTGAATGAAATCAAAGTGTTATTAAAAGAACTTTAATTTATTTTTATTAAATTTGCTTTTCATTCAAAACCAAACCACCTAAATGCCGATTTTTAAAAGAAATCCTTTTGGCCATATCTTATTTTTAAAAAGATGGCTCGTAAGAATTATTGGAGTTGTCTCTCACGGAAGGTTTCGACGTTTCAACCAGCTTAAAATTGAAGGTTCAGAAATCATCAGAGATCTTCCTTCAAACAATGTATTGTTTGTTTCCAACCACCAAACCTATTTTGCCGATGTTGCCGCGATGTATCACGTTTTTAATGCTTCATTAAAAGGAAGGGTCGATTCATTAGAAAACATTGGCTATATCTGGAATCCAAAATTAAATATATATTATGTTGCCGCGGCTGAAACGATGAAATCGGGTCTGTTGCCTAAAATATTCGCCTATGTGGGCTCTGTTTCCATAGACAGAACCTGGAGAAGTGCCGGGGAAAATGTAAACCGACAGGTAAAAATGTCGGACATCAGCAATATTAAAAAAGCATTGGACGATGGCTGGGTCATCACTTTTCCGCAGGGAACCACCAAACCTTTTAAACCAATCAGACGCGGCACCGCTCACATTATAAAAACCTGCAAACCCATTGTGATTCCGATTGTTATTGACGGTTTCAGAAGGGCTTACGACAAGAAAGGGCTGCTCATCAAAAAACGGAATGTATTGCAATCTATGGTGATTAAAAAGCCAATTGAAATAGATTATGAAAATGACACTGTTGATGAAATTGTAAAAAAACTAGAATTTGGCATTGAACAGCATCCTTCTTTTCTAAAAGTTATTTCCGTGGCGGAATATAAAAAACAGGAAGAGGAGTTAGACAAACAACGCTCGTTTTGGGAGATGTACTAAAAAAAGCAGTTTTCACAAAAGTGAAAACTGCTTTTTTGTATTATAAATTTAGTGCATTTTCATGTTATTTACACACCTCTAACCCCTCTCGAGAGGGGAATTTGATTCGATGAACCTTCCTCCTGGCAGACTTCGGTCCCATAGCTATCGGTCTTCAGTCTTCAGTCTTCGGTTTTCCGTCTTCGGTCTTCCTTATTCGGTCTTCTGACTTCGGTCTTCGGTCTTCGGTCTTCCGTCTTCTTTAATTCAACCATGCGTTCAGCATCCACATTGTTTTTTCCTGTTCTGCAATAAAATCGCTCATCATGGCATTGGTTCCTTCATCATTGGCATCGGCAGATTCATTAAGAATATCACGCTCTAACAATAA
>JAWOHJ010000210.1:0-2833 GCA_046485225.1 Lutibacter sp.
TCCGGCTTCCGTCTTCCGTCTTCGGTCTTCCGTCTTCCAACTTTTTACCTGCCAAGCAAAGCTCGATCAGGATTACCTTCGGTGATCCTGATAAAAGTCCGCTTTGAAAATCAACAAAAGAAAACACCGCTCACTAAAAAAACAAAATAAATTTTGTTTTTTTTGCTCGCTTTATTTTCGGCTTTTTGTTGATTTATTCGTGACTCCACCAGGATTCGAACCTGGATCTAAAGTTTAGGAAACTTTTATTCTATCCCTTGAACTATGGAGCCGTAAATAATTTTTATTGGTGTTTTCCAAACAGCGCCATCATTTGTTGCCTGCTTAAAGAAGTGCTTGTTCCCGCTGTTTTACTGCTTAAGTTATGGTGATTGATATTTAACAGCATTTCTCCCTGTATCATTTTATATTCAAATTTTACCACGGTATCATGGTCTGTTTGAACAAAGATTTGGTGGTTGTTTTTATTTTCAAAACCTTCAATAATCATCGTATAAATGGTTTCTTTATTCGGAAAATTAAATGATTTCTCCAAATGTGCTATTTTTGAATTCACATCAGAATACACCCAGGAAAATAAATTTTCCGATTTTAAAAGCGTTACCGAATGTTTTCCATTTTTAACATGCCCTATTTCCTGTCCGAAAATTGAGGCAGTCATTAAAATTAAAAACAATGTCAATTTTATTTGCATAACCGCGCTTATAACAAAGGCCCAAATATATGTAAAATCGGCTCAATTCTGTAACTGTATTGGAAATTTAAGCAAATTCATAAAAATTTCATGAAAGTTTTAAAATAGTATATTTACCCCACAAAAATTTAGACAATATGCCAAACCAAACATTGTGGGGCCACCCAAAAGGACTTTATATTCTATTTTTTACCGAAATGTGGGAACGTTTTTCTTACTATGGAATGCGTGCCATCTTTATTCTTTACTTAACCGCAAAAACTACGGAAGCCAATGCCGGCTTGGGTTGGGACAAAGTTTCGGCTTTGGAATTGTACGGATGGTACACCATGATGGTTTATGTAATGTCGGTTCCGGGAGGTTTATTGGCTGACAGGTGGTTAGGACAGAAAAAAGCAGTTATGGTAGGTGGTTTCTTGCTGTGCATTGGTCATTTTATATTGGCTTTTGATGAAGTTTGGGCGTTTTACACCGGTATTGTTTTTATTATTTTAGGTGTTGGTGCTTTAAAACCAAACATTTCTTCTATGGTTGGCGGCTTGTATCAATATGGCGATTTAAAAAGAGATTCGGCTTTTACCATTTTTTATATCGGTATCAATATTGGTGCATTTGCAGCGCCATTACTGGTTGGTTATGTAGGTGAAGTGATCAATTGGCATTATGGCTTTGGTTTGGCCGGAATTGGGATGGCTTTGGGGCAAATAGTTTATGTATGGGGGCAAAAATATTTAACTACCGTAGGGAATTTTGTGCCCGTGCAAAGAGAAAGTGGCACAAATAAAAAAGTTCCGCTGACTTCCATTGAAAAAGACAGAATGATTGTCTTGATTTTATCCTTCATTATCGTGATTGTTTTTTGGGGCGCCTATGAACAAGCAGGTGGCTTGATGAATTTATACGCTCGAGATAAGATTGACCGGGTGATGTTCGGTTTTGAAGTGCCTACCAGTTTTTTACAGGCTTTACATGCTTTTTATGTGATTTTATTGGGGGTGCCTGTAGCTTATTTTTGGACAAGGTGGCGGAAAAAGGGAAGAGAAAGCTCTTCTCTGTTTAAGATGGGAATTGGAACCATCATTACAGGTTTTGGCTTTTTATTACTGGCCGGAGCAGCGATTGAAACCGCTTCGTCTTTAGATGGAAAAGCTTCTATTTACTGGATGTTTGGAGCCTATCTGTTGCACGTTATCGGTGAGTTGAGCATTTCGCCTGTTGCCTTGTCGTTTATCACCAAACTGGCGCCGTTAAAATATGCTTCGTTAATGATGGGCGCTTACTTTATGGTTTCGGGTGTGGGAAATAAAGTGGCCGGTTATGTTGGAGAAGCAGCGCAAAGTGCCGGTGAATTAACCATTTTTATGGGTGTGTTGATCTTTTGTGTTTCCTTCGGATTGCTGTTGGTATTGTTCGTTAAAAAGTTGAAAAAACTAACCCACGGAGCGGATGATATAGATCCCAAAGTGGTCATTGTTGAAGCTGAATAAGTTTATTGAACAAAAAACAGTGGCTGACAAAATTTCTTAGATTCGTCATTCTGAACTAGTTTCAGAATCTCCAATTGTTGTCATAAAATTCGCTTATTTACTAAGTTGATTTTATTGGGAATTTTTTTCAATACAGAAACCAGCAATGCATCATTTTCTGATTTTTCATAGATTTCGAGATACAAACGCTTAATTAAATCTTCAATTTCCGACTTTTTTATATGCAAGCTTTTATACTTCGGCGCTATCATCAGCAGCGCTTCTAATGGCAGCGACTTGTCTATAGACGGCAGTACATAGGGAATATTGTCTAAAAGATAAGATCCGTTTTTAAAATAAAAATTGATTCTTTTTTTTCGTTGCTCCCTGTTATCGCCAAACAAATAATTTTCGACTTCAAGCAGCAGAAATTTATGGTTGCTTTTCACTTTCTCAACGAGAAAATTAAACAATTTGCTTCCAAAATGATTGTTTCTGTGATTTTCGGATACCGCCATATAGTCTAACAACGTAAAATCCGTATTGTTGAAATCCCACAACAACGCCATACAAATAACCTCTTCATCCATGATTCCCACAAACAATTCCGATTTTCCTGCAGCTAATCTTTCACTAATTTTAGAAAGCGGCTGCCGCTCGCCGGGCGGAAAAG
>JAWOHJ010000275.1:0-3320 GCA_046485225.1 Lutibacter sp.
AATGCGTTGTGCTGTTTTTATTTGTCCGTTATGAGGCCTTATAAAATGGATCAATTCATTAAAAGGTTCAATTCTTCCGTCAAAAGCATCCAAAGAAAGTGCCCCAATTAAGTCGGCCAAATAAGAAAGTTTAAAAGATTTCAAAATTAAGTGAACGCCGTAAGCGCTCATAAATTGAGTGCCGTTTAACAAAGCCAGTCCTTCTTTCGATTTTAATTCAATTTTGTTCCAGTTAAACTGTTTTAAAACAATTTCACTAGCTACAATTTCATCATTGAAATACACTTCGCCTTTACCAATTAACGGTAATGATAAATGTGCTAAAGGTGCTAAATCTCCAGAAGCGCCCAAAGAACCCTGTTCATAAACCACCGGAATTATATCGTTGTTGTAAAAATCTGCCAATCGTTCCACAGTTTCCCGCTGAACGCCGGAATGACCGTAGCTTAACGACTGAATTTTTAGTAAAAGCATCAATTTTACAATACGCTTATCCACTTTTCTTCCTGTACCGCAAGCGTGGCTCATCACCAAATTTTCCTGCAGTTGATGTAAATTGATATTGTCTATTTTTACATTGCATAAAGAGCCAAAACCGGTATTGATGCCGTAAATGGGTGCCGCATGTTTCTCGAGTTTTTTATCTAAATATAAACGGCAATTTTCAATTTTTTCAATGGCATCAGAAGAAAGTTTTAATTTTTTTTCAGTAAAAATAATGTCGCTTACTGCATTAAAATCCAATGGTTTTGAATTGATTTCATGTAGGTTGTTCATGGCTGTGTTTTGTTGCATCAAAATTCTACATTCCCAGCACAATATGCAAATAAATTGTTAAAGTAATATTATAAATTATTTATGATGCAATATGTTTTATATTTGCGCATTATTTAATAAAAAAAACAGCAATAAATATGAAAAAAATTTGGTTACTGATAGCTGCCGTTACAATCTTGTCGTGTAAGAGTGATAAAGAGGCAGACTTCACTATTATTTCTGGAGAAATCACCAACAACAGAGGTGGTGAAATCACTTTTAAAAAGGCTAATAATTTAGAATTTAATGAAACCATTCAAGTTTCTAATGACGGAAAATTTTTGGACACTTTGTTTATTGAAACGGGCAATTACACTTTTCAATATGGCAGAAACAGGGCAGAAATTTTTGTCACTCCGGGCAGTAATTTGGTTATTAATTTTAATGTTGATGATTTTGACAATACCTTAATTTTCTCTGGAAAGGGTTCAGAAATAAGCAATTATCTATTTGGAAAACAAAAAACCGAGAAAAAATTATTGGGTGAAAATAATGAAATTTATAAATTAGATGAGGCGCCTTATGTTTCAAAAGTAAAAGAAATTAAAACTACTTTGGAAAAATTGGTTTCAGGAAGTAAAGGTATTGATGATGATTTTGAAGCAAAGGAAAAACGAAATATTAATTACACCTATTTAACGAGGCTTAACAATTACCAAATTTTCCACAGCCATTATGCGCAAAAGCCCGATTTTAAAACTTCTGAAGGATTTTTAAAAGAATTGGAAGCAGTGACTTACGACAATGAGGAAGATTTTTTATTCTCGCCAGATTATAGAACTCTGGTAACAAATCATTACAGAAAAGAAGCGGGAAATTTGTCTCGTGAAAAGCAGATTGACAGTGATGTTGCTTTTATTCAAGTTGTGGGAGCATTGGAAAAACCTGCCATGAAAAATGATTTGATTTACGAGCGTGTTAAATATGCATTTACTTATTCAGAAGACTTAGAAGGGCTTTACAAACAATTTATGGCGTCTTCCACAAGTGATGTGCATAAAAAGGAAATTACTGAAAGCTACAATAAATTTAAAACGGTGGCTAAAGGACAACCTTCCCCAAAGTTTAAAGATTATGAAAACATTGCCGGTGGAAAAACTTCTTTGGATGACCTAAAAGGCAACTATGTTTTTATCAATGTTTGGGCCACATGGTCGAGCCCTAGCCCAAGAGAAATGAATTCGTTCAAGGAACTTGAAACGGAGTATAAAGGCAAAAATATTAAATTTGTAAGCATTTCAGTTGACAGAGCAGCAGACTTTGATAAATGGAAAAGTGTGGTTGCTGAAAATAAATTTGCCGGAATTCACCTGTTTGCAGATAAAGATATGGAGTCAAGTTTTATTCAGGAATATTTTATTAAAATGACGCCTCGCTATATTTTAATTGATCCTGCAGGAAAAATAATAAATTCAAATGCACCAAGGCCATCGAGCAGCAAATTAAAAAGAACTTTTAGTGAACTTAATATTTAAACAATAATTTATAACATAATGAAAAAAATAATTTTACTTTTTGCAGTGATTGCAATAGTATCTTGTAAAACGGAGCCAAAGGATTACGTAACTTTATCTGGAAAACTAAAAACACCGGGCGCTGAAAAATTAACCGTTCAGGGAAGAGATTTCACAAAGGAAATTTCTGTTAAAAGTGACGGTACATTTTCTGATACCTTAAAAGTGACTGATGGTGTTCATGCAATTTCCAATGGTGACGACAGAATTACCTTATTTCTTAAAAATGGCTATGATTTAAACCTGGAATTTAAAGGTGAAAGATTGGATGCCGGCGTTTCTTACAAAGGTGAAGGTGCTGAAACCAATAATTTTATGGAAAATAAACGCGCATTTTATATGAGTGACAATGCAAATCCTAAGTCCTACTTTACGTTGGATAAAGCAGCTTTTGACACAAAACTTGCCGCAGCAAAAGCTGAATTGCAAGGCTATAAAGACAAAGCTCAAAATTTAGATTCGCTTATTGTTGCTATGGATGCAAGAAACGACGAAATGTTTTTTGGTTATATTGAATCCAATTATGAAAGTATGCATGAAACCTTAACCCGTTTGGCAAAAGGAAAAGCATCTCCGGTATTTGTAAACTATGAAAATTTTAAAGGCGGAAAAACATCATTGACTGATTTAAAAGGAAAATATGTGTATTTGGATATTTGGGCAACTTGGTGTGCACCATGTAAAGCCGAAATTCCGTTTTTAAAAATATTGGAAAAAGAATATGAAGGAAAAAATATTGCGATTGTAAGTATTTCCGTGGACAAGCCAGAAGCTTATGAAACCTGGAAAAAAATGGTTGCCGACGAACAGTTGGGAGGCGTACAATTGTATGCAGACAATAATTTTGAATCTCAGTTTATTATGGATTACGGCATCAATGCGATTCCTCGATTTATTTTAATTGATCCGGCAGGTAATATTGTTGACGCTGATGCAGCAAGACCATCTGATCCAAAACTTAAAGAATTATTTACCGAATTGGGAATTTAA
>JAWOHJ010000279.1:0-6688 GCA_046485225.1 Lutibacter sp.
GAATGGCAGACAGCTTTACTTCGACCTGCGCAGCAAGGCGTACCAGGAAGTGCCGCGCAACCCGAAGGAAGTTCGGCTGGCCGACGTGAAGGCGGCGGGGCGCGCCGTCAAGGAAATAAACATCGCTTGTTGCTGGGTATCAGTAAAATTAGAAATAAACAATCCCATTCCCAAAACCACCAACAAATAAAATGCCGTGTAAAAATAGATGAGCCCAAGGCTTCCGATTATTGGAACATTAAAAATAACTTTTGCAATGGTTAATCCCACGGTTAACAAAACAAATCCCAATATCCAAAAAGGAAATAATTTGCCGATGATAAACTGGTATTTTTTTATGGGGGTTACGTTCATTTGTTCCAAGGTCCCAATTTCTTTTTCACGAACAATATTCATTCCCGATAAAAAAAGCGTAATCATCGTAACCAGCAAAACCAAAATTCCCGGAACCATAAATGTTTTATAATTTAAGGTTTTGTTGTACCAAAATGAAGGAATTGTCACAATATCTTTTGGTGCATTTGCCATATCTGAGGGCGAAGACAAGGCAACTTTGGCTTTTTTATTAAAATCCTGCACAATTTGGTTGATGTACACATTTTCCACACCTGCAGCAGCACCGTCAATGGCATTGATGGCGACAGAAATATCAGTGTTTTTTTGTTTCAATAAATCACGTTCAAAATAGCGGGGAATCTCGAAAATAACATCAATATTGCCTCTGGCCATCTCGGCATTCGCTTCTTTTTTTGAAGGAAATTCCGCAACAACATTAAAGTAGGTGGATGCGTCAAATTTCTCGATCAATGCTCTTGAAAACGAGGTTTTGTCGTGATCCACATAAGAGAATTTTATGTTTTTGATTTCAAATGTAGCAGCATTGGACAAAATTACCAACTGTAAAATTGGCAGCACAAAAATAATAGGAAGCATTCCTTTATTTCTAAAAATTTGCCTGAATTCCTTCTGAACGATATATAGAATTGTTTTCATTTTTTTTCTATCCCCAGCCCTCCCGAAAATTCGGGACAGGTTTTCCTTAGTTAAGGGAGTTTGATTTATTTGTTAAAATTATATTTTGAACTTTCAGCTTCTTCTCTCAACGGCTATTTCAATTTTTTTAGTTTAAATTCCCCCTTCGGGGGTTAGGGGGCCTATTCCAACCTAATTTTATATTTCTTAACGCTTAACGCTATAAAAAAGAGGGTCATTCCAATTAAAATCAAGGTTTCTTTCCATATAAAAGCGAGGCCAACACCTTTCAGCATAATTCCTTTTAAAATCAAAATAAACCATTTTGCCGGAATAATATTGCTGATTACCTGCAAAGGCATCGGCATACTTGAAATGGGGAAAATGAAACCCGACAATAAAATGGTTGGCAGCATCAATCCCATTAAAGAAATCATCATCGCAGTTTGTTGGGTTGCAGAGACCGTAGAAATTAAAATCCCTAACGATAAGGAAGTGATGATAAACAAAACACTCTCCAATGCCAACAAAAATAAGCTTCCCTGCACCGGCATTTTAAAAATAAAAATGCTTAATATCACAATTACAACCGCATTAATGATGGACAGAAATATATACGGAATTACTTTTCCTATGATTACCTGAAAAGGTTTTAATGGTGAAACCAATAAAATTTCCATTGTTCCCAATTCTTTTTCACGCGTGATGGAAATTGAGGTCATCATCGCCGAGACCAGCATTAAAATAATGGTCATTACGCCCGGAACGAACATAAAAACACTTTTTAATTCGGGATTGTAAACCATTCTCGATTTGGTTTCAATTTGATATTCCAACGTGCTGTTTTTGTTAATTTCTTTCTGGTAACTTCCTATAATGGCGCTGATGTAGTTGGTGATGGAATTTGCGGTATTGGGATCCGTGGCGTCGGTAATCACATGAACTTTTGCCGCGTTGTCTTTGGTTAAATTTTTCTTGAAATCTTTTTCGAAAACAAGTACGGCAAGCACTTTTCCTTTTTGAAAAACAGTTTCAATTTCGGATTCGTTTGTGATGTTTTGTTTGATGCTGAAATATTTTGATGCCGAAATTTTTTGAATGATTTCCTGCGTAGTCGCATCGTTTGATTTGTCGAAAATGGCAATATCAACATTGTTAATTTCATTGGTAATGGCAAAACCAAAAAGCAAAATTTGAGCTATAGGCATCCCAAACAGGATAAACAATGACCTTTTGTCCCTAAAAATATGGTAAAATTCTTTTTTTATAAATCCAGTAAACCGTTTCATCCGCGTGCCAATTTTAAAAATACCTCATTCATATTGTCAGCTTTATAGTGTTCCTTTAATTTTTTCGGCGTATCCAAAGCTTCAATTTTTCCGTCGACCATAATGGAAACCCGATCGCAATATTCGGCTTCATCCATATAATGCGTGGTCACAAAAATGGTGGTTCCGTTGTTTGCCGATTTATAAATCATTTCCCAAAACTGGCGTCTGGTTATTGGATCAACGCCGCCGGTTGGTTCATCCAAAAAAACAATGGTCGGACTGTGCAGCAACGCTATTGAAAAGGAGATTTTTTGTTTCCAGCCCAAAGGCAAAGAACCTACCAACTCATTCACAATGTCTTCCAAACCCAATTCTTCAACCAATTCGCAACGTTTTTCTTTAATTTTTGCTCTTGACAATCCGTAAATTCCGCCAAAAAAGGTGATGTTTTCTTTGACTGTTAAATCGTCGTACAAGGCAAATTTTTGGCTCATATAACCAATATTTTTTTTGATGTCTTCGGGATGCGTAAACACATCAAAACCTGCAACTTTTGCTTTTCCGGAAGTTGGTTTTGAAATACCGATCAGCATTTTCATTGCCGTGGTTTTTCCTGCGCCGTTTGCGCCTAAAAATCCAAATATTTCCCCTTTTTTAACTTCAAAAGTGATGGAATTTACCGCGGTAAAATCGCCAAATTTTTTGGTCAGGTTTTCAACTTCTATGACATTGTTGTTTTTCATTTGCGCTGTCTATTTTGCCAATTCCATAAAAGTGTCCTCAATGGTGGCTTTTGTGATTTCAATTTTAATGTTTTGATGGTTGTTAGCTGCTAAATATTGTTGCAACTCCTGCGGATTAAAATCATCCCGCTTGTCGGTATAATGCACAAATTCGCCGAAAGGGTAAACGCTGTAATGGTGCTCAAAACTTTTTAAACTTTCAATAAGTCGGTACATATTATCGGCACGCACATCGTATATTTTTTTCGGATAATGTTTGATAATTTCTTGTGGCGTATCAATTTGTAAAATCTTTCCATGCTGAATTAAAGCGATTCTGTCGCACAATTCGGCCTCATCCATATAAGGCGTTGAAACCAAAATGGTAATGCCTTTTTGTTGCAAACGTTTCAGCATTTCCCAAAATTCTTTGCGTGAAACCGGATCAACGCCAGTGGTTGGCTCATCTAAAAACAATACTTTTGGTTTGTGAATCAATGCGCAGCTTAAGGCCAATTTTTGTTTCATTCCGCCCGAAAGCGCTCCAGCCCTACGTTTTTTAAAAGGTTCAATCTGAACGTAAATATCTTTGATCAATTCATAATTTTCTTCAATGGTCGTTCCAAAAATAGTGGCGAAGAATTCCAGATTTTCTTCCACCGTTAAATCCTGGTACAACGAAAATTTTCCGGGCATATAACCCACATTATTCCTAATTTCTTTATAGTCGTCAACAACATCAAAACCGGCAACTGTTGATGTGCCTTTATCGGCGAAAAGCAAGGTGGTCAATATTCTGAAAATGGTCGTTTTTCCCGCGCCGTCAGGTCCAATCAAGCCAAACAATTCCCCTTCTTTTACTTCAAAAGAAACATCGTCTACGGCAGTCACTTTTTTGAATGATTTGCTGATATGTTGCACGGAAATACTCATTTTTAAAATCTTGTGTTGTTTGGTTTAATTCTTAATTTATATATAATTGTTTTGGGCCAGCCTACCTTTTTGGAGGGCGTTACCACAAGGGTCGGGCTATGCGCTTCAATCTGTCATTGCGAGGAACGAAGCAATCTTTAACTCAGTTTACGAAATCGCAATGCCAGGATTTCCGCTTCTATCCCTAACGCAAAATGAATTACGATTTACGATTTTGAATTTACGATTTTAGAATTGTCGACAGCAAAATTCGTCAATCGTAAATCCGAAATTTACTTTCCCTTTGCGGTTAAGTGCTAATTTTATTTGAAATAAGCGGAATATTCCGACAAATGTTTGGTCAGTTTTTCCAGACCGGCTTTGCGAGTTTCTAAATCTTCAGCTGCCAAATCTTTAAATAATGGTTTCATCGGCAAAAGGTAATTGTGCAATTGGTCGTGGGATTCACCGGTCATTGTACATTTTGAAATGATGGTTCCAAATTCGGCTTCCAAGGTTGTTTTAAGTTCGGGATAAGCTTCCATATTTTCTGTATCTGTGAAATTGGCCACAAACTGACTCATATTTTGGATGCCTTCCGTAGTTTCAGCATTCGCCATCCATAAATCTCCGTTATTTAATTTTAAAACCGCTTCACTTTCGTGAGATTCTTCAACTGTTTGAACGGGTTCTGCGATTTCTTGTTTTTTGTTCTGATTGCACGAAACAGTCAAACTAAAAGCCAAAATGGCTACTGATAAAATGTTTATTTTTTTCATTTTGTTATATTTAAGGGTTCTTTGTTAAATTTATTATAGGTTAAGAGATAGATTAAAATCCAAATGCTGATTCTAAAACTCATGGCTTTTATGCTTTCCAATGCCACGGATTCACTAAAAAAGTATAAATAGATTGCGATAAATGTATGTGACGCAAGAATAAACACAACCATTTTTTTGGCAATTGAATTATTTTTCCAAATAAGGAAAGCCGCCACAATTGAAATTGCGCCAAATATGACATTGTAAATGACCAGCCAATTGAGAACTGTATAATCTTTTATGTCAATTCCCATCAGCACTTTTGAGCCTGACACAATAGAGATTCCGCCAATAAGTACTGCAAGAATTGCCGCTATTTTATATAAATTTTTCATCAATATGGTTTAATTTTTTAACTGAAAACTGTTACTGCCAACTGATTACTGGGCAATCCACATTTCCGCGGGCATTCCAATTTTTAAACTTCCGTCGTTTTTTACGTCAATTTTTACCGCATACACCAAATTGATGCGTTCTTCTTTGGTTTGAATAATTTTTGGGGTAAATTCAGCTTCGGATGAAACCCAGGTGATGTTGCCCTTAAAGTTTTTCATTGCATCGCCTGCATCAATTTTCACTGTAACTTCTTGCCCGATTTTAATATTTGAAAGCTGGGTTTCACTCACATAAACGCGCAATTCCATGGTGCTTAAATCGGCTATCTTATACAAAGGCCGCCCAAAAGAAGTCAACTCATTCACTTCCGCATATTTTGTGAGCACCGTGCCGTTTACGGGATTTATAATGTTGCTTTTTTGAAGCAAATCTTCCACTTGTTTTAATTGTACATCAATACTTTCCAGTTCATCAATAACCGGTGAATTCTGACTTTCAACGCTTTTAATTTGTTTTTGGATTACGTTAATTTCTCCATTTATGTCGTCCAATTGTTTTTGGGTTCCGGCATTTTCCCTGATTAAATTTTCAGCTCTGGTTTTGTTGACAATCGCTGCTTTTAATTGGGCGTTCAGCACGTTTTTTTGCGACAGAACGCTTCCCGATTTCGAATAAACAATAGCTTTTGAAGCCAACAACTGATCTCTTTTTAGGCTCAATGGAATGGTGTCAATAAACCCCACAAAGTCGCCTTTTTTCAGGATCTGGCCTTCTTCAACAGTAAACTGCATCAATTTTCCGCTATTTTCAGCGGAAACTGTTATTTCTGTGGCTTCAAAATTTCCGTATCCATCGGCTTTTTCGTTGTTTTTGCAGGCAACAAACAGGTTTCCGAATAGAAGCAAACCGACGATTATTTTAGTAATTTTCATATAAATATGTTTATGTGTTTAGTTGTTTAACTGTGTAATTGTTTGTTTTGAGATAATCATTAAAAAAATATTAGTCTATTTTCTTTATTCTCTTTTCTCTTTTCATTTTATTCCTTTCGTTGTTTTATAATTTGCTTTTGCAAACTGCAGTTCAATTTGATGCGTACTTAAGTTATTTTCTGCCTCAAATAAATTCGTCAATTCCGTAACATAAGCCGACGATGTGATGACGCCATTTTTTAACTGAGAACTGGAAGTTTCCAAAATTTTCTTTCTTAATGCAATAATTTCTTCATCCGAAGCAATAAAAGCCGAGATTTTATTTATTTCCGATTGCTGTTGGGTCATTTCCATCGCAGTATTCAGTTCAAAAACCTCTTGCTCACTATCTATAATTTCTTTAGTCACCTGCAATGATTCGCGTTGTTTTTTTGTTGAATTCCAGTCGAAGACATTCCAGTTCAGTTTAATTCCGGCGATATAATAGGATTGAAAAGAATTGTCCAGCATATTCAAGCCCGGATTTCCATAACCGCCTGTGGCAAAACCCGATAATTTTGGTGAATTTTTCTTGTCGATCAGTTGTTCGGTCGCATCAACTTTTTCTTTTTGAACCTGGAACAAACCCAATTCTGGCCGTTCAATTTCTGTTTTTAAATCGACAGTAATTTCTGTATTTTCCAATATAAGATTCGGCGAAACCGGAATTCCGATGAGCATGG
>JAWOHJ010000366.1:0-2881 GCA_046485225.1 Lutibacter sp.
TTAATTCTGAAGTAGAATATAACCTGGCTGCTCAGTATGTTAGAAAGGTTGCTGCAGAAAACAACATTTTTTTACCGTAATTGTTACAAAATAACCAGATAGAATTTAGTTTTGCATAAGAAATAGAAATCTGAATTGTTTAATCATTAAAAATTAAAGTTATGTCAAAGGCAATGGACACTAAAAAGGAAACAAAGAAAGAGCCTGTAAAATCAATCAAGGAAAAAAGGGCTGAAAAAAAGGAAAAGAAAAATAAGTATTAAAACTGTTAGAAAATTGGGCTGAAGATGATAAATAACTTTCAGCCCAATTTTTTTTGCAACAAATCACAGGTTTAAGACAAAACGAAATTTTTCATGCATGCATAAAAAGTAGTTTAGTATTTTTTGCCAACGCCAGCAGTTGATTGGTCTCTTCGCCCGAAATGGGTTCGAATTCATTCATAAATTCGAGCGCTTTTAAAAACAGCGTATTTTTTCCCGGAGGAACAGCAGCAGTAATATTTTTGGATAGAGTGAATTTCAATGCCATTTTCATGATTTCTTCATCCTGAATAGGCTTGTACCAAACGTTTTTATCAAATTTTTGTTCGCCTTGTTCCAGCGGTGTCAATGCCATTGCTTTTAAAGCCAGAATTCCCATTCCGCGTTTTTCGGCCTCGGCATAAACCTGCGGGCCAAAATCGCCCGTATGCCAACAGGCAAAGTTTATTGGAAACAAAATCGAATCGAAATCATAATTGTTCATGGCAAGCAATGCCGCATCCACTGAATGAGCCGAAAATCCAACATGTTTAATTTTTCCCTCTTTTTTTGCTTTTACAATTGTTTCCATGGCACCGCCCGGACCAAATGCCTGATTAACCTGATCGACAGAACTTAAAGCATGTAGCTGGAATAAATCGAAATAATCGGTTTCAAGTTTTCGCAGCGAATCTTCCAATGTTTTTTGCGCTCCTACGGCGTTTCTTTCGTGGGTTTTACAGGCCAGAAAACAATTTTTACGATATGGTTTTAATGCCGGCCCTAATTTTTCCTGGGCATTTCCGTAATTGGGTGCCACATCGTAATAATTCACACCCAAATCGTAAGCTTTGGCAACCAGTTCGTTGGCAAAATCCTGCGGATTGTCGTTAAGCATTATTGCCCCAAAACCTATCACCGAGAGTTTTTCCCCGGTTTTTCCCAAAACTCTTTTTTGCAAACTGTAATCAGGAGAAAAATTGTTTCCAAAACTTCGGATTGCGGGAATTGTTAATGCCAAAGTTCCCAAGGCACTGTTTCTGATAAATATTCTTCGTTTCATATTTAATTTTTTAGTTGATTTCAGCCAAATTAGAATTTTTTATTGAATTTAAAAAATGACAACCATTCAGAAATAAACAAAGGGCGTCGTTTAGTCCAACGCCCTCTTTTATCGTTTAATACAATTCAAACTATCCTTCATATTTAAAGGATACTTTCAACTTAGTACGGTAGAATTCAACTTTACCGTCTTTTAAGTGCATGTCCATCTGGACAACTTCAGCAATTCTCAGTTCGCGCAACGATTTCGAAGCGCGTTCGATGGCATTTTGTGCAGCTTTTTCCCACGATTCGGGGCTGCTTCCAACCAGTTCGATAATTTTGTAAACACTGTCAGGCATAATTTTAATTTTTCAGTTGAATAGAAATTATTGATTTAATTTTTTTGTTTTGAATGTATTGTTGACCTTTTTTACGAGCATTTTTCTGAATGGTTTTCACAAAAATGGTTTCAAAAAGAAAAAATGTATTTTAGCAATTTCGGAAAATTGATATTATGACATTTCAGGAATTAATAAACCTTAGGCAGAGTGTGCGTAAATACTCGGAATTACCGGTTGAACGCGAAAAAATTGACAAGATTATTGAGGCGGTTCACATTGCACCTTCAGCATGTAATTCGCAACCCTGGAAAATTATTATTGTTGATGAACCGGAATTAAAAAATGAAGTGGCAAAAGCTACTTTCAGTAAAACGATATCATTTAATAAATTTACAGTGGAAGCCCCTGTTATTGCGGTTTTAGTGATAGAAAAAGCTAAACTGATTGCCCAAATTGGTGGAAGCATAAAGGATATGGAATACCCTCAAATTGATATTGGGATTGCTTCCGCACATTTCTGTTTACAAGCCGCGGAGTTGGGATTGGGAACCTGCATGATTGGCTGGTTTGATGAGAAAAAAATTCGTCAGCTTTTAAAAATTCCTGAAAAAAGGAAAATTGGATTGGTAATTACGCTTGGTTACCCACCTGAAAATTACAAAGTGAGAAAAAAAATCCGCAAACCATTCGATGATATTTGCGGATTTAATAAGTATTGAAATAGTACTACAACAGATACTGGTTCAAATAGTTACGGCTGGTAAGAATGGCAGTTTTAATATCTTTTTCAGAGCCTTCAAACGCTTTGTCTTCTACCTCGATACAAACCGGTCCACGGTATTTTACCGATGTGAGCGCTGAGAAAAATCCACGCCAGTCAACATCGCCAAGTCCCGGAATTTTCGGAGAATGATAATCGAGCGGATACGCCATTATTCCAACTTCATTCAATTTGTCGCGATACACTTTTACATCTTTTAAATGAATATGAAATAGTTTTTCGTGGAAATCAAAAATTGGTTTAACCTCGTCCATCTGTTGCCAAACTAAATGCGAAGGATCATAGTTCAACCCGAAATGTTCACTTGGAATGATTTCGAACATCTTCCGCCAGATGGCAGGTGTGGTTGCCAGGTTTTTGCCACCGGGCCATTCATCGCGGGTAAACAGCATCGGGCAATTTTCAATTCCGATTTTGATATTATTTTCTTCAGCCACTTTTATAATTTCAGGCCAAACTTTAGCAAACTTTTC
>JAWOHJ010000018.1:0-4838 GCA_046485225.1 Lutibacter sp.
GGTCGTCGGCTTCATCCTGCACGAGGCCGGCCACGAGGTCCGCGCCGCCGGCTCGGCCGCGGAAGGCGCTTGGCTCTTTGGGTTGCTCCGTCGGCCATTATGATTGAAACTTCATTTCATGAGATCCTGAAACAAGTTCAGGATGACGTTTTCAATATTTTACAACGAAACCTGCCTGCCGGCAGGCAGGAAAATCATATGACGGTCTTCTTTAATTTGTTTACAAATTATGTACAGAACTTATTTTATTAATTTTTACTTTAACCTTTTAACTTAAAGCTTTTAACTTTTAATATCTAATATTTAACTTTGGTCTTCCGTCTGCGGGCTTCGGTCTTCGGTCTTCGGTCTTCGGTCTTCCATCTTTTATTTAACCAACTTAAGCAAATAAGTGCCATAATCATTATTTTTATATTCCTGAGCCAAAACAAGCAACTGTTCTTTTGAAATATAGCCTTTTTCGTAAGCGATTTCTTCGATGCAGGCTACTTTTAGGCCCTGTCGTTTTTCGATGGTCTGAATAAAATTGGAGGCTTCGAGCAGCGAATCTTCCGTGCCGGTATCCAGCCAGGCGTACCCGCGACCCATAATTTCTGTTTTTAACTTATTTTGAACCAAATATTCCTGATTAACGGTGGTGATTTCCAATTCGCCCCTGGCACTGGGCTTGATGCCTTTTGCAATTTCAACCACGCTGTTCGGATAAAAATACAAGCCCACAACGGCATAGTTGCTTTTGGGATTTGTCGGTTTTTCCTCAATACTGAGCACATTTCCTTCCCCATCGAATTCGGCCACGCCATATCTTTGCGGATCTTGCACATAATAGCCAAAAATTGAAGCCTTTTGTGCTTCAGAAACAGTCTGCACCGCATCGCTGAGCAGTTTTTCTATACCTGCCCCGTAAAAAATATTGTCGCCCAAAATGAGACAAACATCGTCGTTTCCAATAAATTCGTCGCCCAAAATAAAAGCCTGAGCCAAACCTTCCGGTGATGGCTGTTCCTTGTAGGAGAATTTCATCCCGATCGACAAACCGTCTCCCAATAATTTTTTAAAGTTCGGCAGATCCTGTGGTGTGGAAATGATGAGTACTTCGGTAATTCCCGCAAGCATCAAAATGGAAAGCGGATAGTAGATCATTGGCTTGTTATAAATGGCCAACAGTTGTTTGGAAGTTCCCTTGGTAATTGGATACAATCTTGTCCCGGAGCCGCCTGCCAATATAATTCCCTTCATAGTTTTCAGTTTTATTTAATGGGCATTTTAATGCACATGATGTTTCATCGCCTGTCTTAAATGCACAAATTTAAAGCGATATGCGAAATTAACTATTTATTGTTTAATTTCAACAGTCTGATCCAAACATTCAGCCTGAAAAGCACGCTGCTCATTTTAAAGTCACTATTTTATTTGATTGTTTTAGAATTTTGTTCAAGGTTTTAGTTGCCGGTTTATTTGTAGGGGCTCAAATAGTTGGCAAAACAGTACTTTTTTATCCTGAATATTTCAATTCGCAATACATAAAATAACAAACAAATGGTAAGTTTTATTATATAAATGGATTGATAAATTAAATAAATGGTAATTTATTTTGGAATATTCAAAAGTGTTTTATACTTTTATTTCGTTTTTAAAATAAAATAATCCGTTTTTCAATTTTAAAAAGTTTGCCACTAACCAAAAACTCCTTTATTATGCAACCAAAATCGTTCATGGAACTAATCACTCCCGAAGTCATCCAAAGCTTTGCAAGAAAGAATTATAACACCTATGTGGCGCATTGCGAGGCCCGGAAATTAAAACCTATGGTGTTTCAGGAATTTCTAAAAAATTACGCTGTTTAATTTTTTCCATCTGTGTTTCTCCGATTCTACATTGAATCCCTAAATTTTTCTGAATTGCTATAGGTGGTTTACGTTGTGGTATTTAGCAAGCGCATTGTGTTCACAAGAATGTTCCCACAAAAATTATTATAAATGAAAAAGCCTGATAATCATATGATTATCAGGCTTTTTGCGGTCTGGACGGGACTCGAACCCGCGACCCCCTGCGTGACAGGCAGGTATTCTAACCAGCTGAACTACCAAACCGTTGCTCTTAGCGGATGCAAATATAACAGCGTTTTTTGTATTGGCAAAGGTTTTTCCAATAAATATTATAAAAATCTTTTTCTGCTTGTTAAATAAGAAATGAGGATCTGATTAAACCCTTTATTGATATCAACGGGCACATAATCTATTTTGTACTGCATACACTTCAACTTCAAGTCATTAAAATAGGTTTCCATCGCCGTTTTATAGTTTTTTTTCACCGACGAAGCATATAAATTCAGCTGTTCCCCTGTCTCCACATCCACAAATTTTTTGGGTGAATCCCCAAAATCGAAATCCAGTTCCAGCTTTCCATCGAAGGTATGGAACAAAACAACTTCATGTTTGTTGTGTTTCAGATGCCGAAGAGCTTCAAACAACTCTTTTTCACTTCTGTTGGTCTGAAACATATCCGTAAACAAAAAAACAAGCGATCTTCTGTTAATTTTTTCCGCTATTTCGTGCAAAAATTTATAGGTTTCGGTTGTTTTTTTGGAAGGTTGCCTCAACAAATCTTCCAGATGGGCCATCACCATCCTCCGGTGACGTTCACTTCCTTTTGCCGGTGCATAATACTCATTGACATCACTGTAAATACTGAGTCCTACAGCATCGCGCTGACGTTTTAACAATTCCATTAAAGCTGCAGAGGCAATCGCCGAAAACGCAATTTTTGTCAAGTGCTCCAATGATGGATTTTTAACCACCGGAAAGTGCATGGAAGCGGAATTGTCTATAATTAAATGGCAACGCAAATTGGTTTCTTCCTCGTAACGTTTTACAAATAATTTTTTGGTTTTTGCGTATAACTTCCAGTCGATATGCCGCGTGCTTTCTCCCTGGTTGTAATTGATATGCTCTGCGAATTCAACAGAAAAACCGTGAAACGGGCTTTTGTGCATGCCGGTAATAAAACCTTCCACCACCTGTTTTGCCAACAGTTCGAGGTGGTGTAATTCAGAAATATTTTCCAATGAAATACCGGCCATCATGCTAAATTTGATTCTTGTAAATATAGGATATAAAATGAAAAGGCCCGACAAATTGTCGAGCCATTTCTATCTAATTTCTTAAATTAACGCTTATAAATGTGCTTCAATTTTTTGTGCATAGGTTGCTTTTGGTGCAACACCTACTTGTTTTTCAACAACTTCACCATTTTTAAATACCAACACCGTTGGGATATTTCGCACGCCATATTCAGCGGCAAATTTCTGATTTGAATCTACATCCACTTTCACAATTAACGCTTTATCAGCGTATTCTGCAGTTAATTGATCCATAATTGGCGCCACCATTCTACAAGGTCCACACCAAGCTGCCCAAAAATCAACCATCACCGGTTTATCCGATTTTAATACCACTTCGTCAAAAGTTGCATCTGTTACTTCTAATGCCATATTCTATTTTTTAAATTATTAATTTCTCTGTTGTGGTACAAAAGTAAACAAATATTTTACCATAACCGCTTTCGCCATATTACTTTTATTTATGAAGCGATTAATAAATTAGATAATAAGGTAATTAATTAATGATGGATTTTGAATTTTAAATTTTGAATTAAACAGTTAAAAATTTCAACTAAAACACTTCTTTCGCGATCGCTTTAATATTGTCGGATTTTCCCATGGAATAAAAATGAACAACCGGAACGCCTTTGGCTAACAGCTCTTTAGATTGGGCTATGGACCATTCAATACCCACTTGTCTCACCTGTTCATTGTTGCTGCATTTTTCAATTTCCAAGACCAGCGCTTCAGGTAAATCCAGTTTAAACACTTGCGGAAGCACTTGTAAATGGCGTTTTATGGCTATGGGTTTTATCCCGGGAATGATGGGAACCGTAATGCCCATCGCCCGCGCTTTATCCACAAATTCGAAAAATTTCTGGTTGTCGAAAAACATTTGGGTCACCACATAATCGGCGCCGGCATCAATTTTTTCTTTCATTCTGCGTAAATCGGCGTCCAAACTCGGCGATTCCATATGTTTTTCCGGATACCCCGCAACCCCGATGCAAAAATCGGGTTTGTACAACGTTTCCATAATATCGTGCAAATATTTTCCCTTGTTTAAATCGCTGATTTGTGTCACCAATTCACGCGCATACTGATGTCCGCCCGCAGTTTGCTCAAAATATTTTTCGTGTTTCATCGCATCGCCACGTAAGGCCATCACATTGTCCAGGCCCAAATAATGACAATCCACCAACAAATATTCCGTTTCTTCTTTCGTAAAACCGCCACACAACACATGCGGAATCGCATCCACATTGTATTTGTACTTTAATGAGGCACAAATCCCCACCGTTCCCGGCCGCATACGGGTAATTTTTTGTTCCAGAAGCCCTTTTTCCTTAGGAATGTACACAAACTCTTCCCGAGAAGTGGTCACATCAATAAAAGGCGGCTTAAATTCCATCAGCGGATTGATATTGTCGTACAATTCCTGTATGTTTTGCCCTTTTTGCGGCGGCACAATCTCAAACGAAAACAATGTTTTCCCTTTTGCCTGTTTTATGTGATCTGTTACTTTCATTTGTTGGTTGTTTGTTGTTTCAGGTTTCACGTTTCAGGTTAAAAAACTTGAAACTTGAAACTTTTAATATTGTACTTTTTTTGGCGTTTCCCGCCAACTGGCGGGCCGCGCTATTCGCTAAATCTTTTTTTCCATTGCATTTCAAAAAAGGATACCGCTGCTATCGCTAACGCAAATTCGATTTACGATTTTTGAATTACGAATTAC
>JAWOHJ010000169.1:0-4829 GCA_046485225.1 Lutibacter sp.
TTTTTTAAATCAACATTGATGAATTTGTTTCCGTCTGATTCTTCAATTTTGATGTCGTAAAATTCAAGTTCAGAAGGCGTTCTTTCATTAATATCGGCAATAATTTGAATTCCGTATCTCACTTTCGATTCCAGTTTTACACCAAATTCCAACTCATCTTCTTTGATTGGTTTTTCAATTTCCACCATTAAAACGCCCCAAAAGGAACCATTAATCTCAACATCATTGGGTACATTGATGGTATAAATAAGTTCGTATGCTTCATTTGCTTTAAAAACATGCTCATTTACATTGGTGGACAGCCAGTTTTTGATGGAATATTTATGACTGTCGTTGGCCGTTAAAACAGTTTCGCCGCCACATTCCTGAAACAAATCATTAAAATAAATAATAACACGTTGCTCGGTTGCATCGGTATTTTTTAAACTGATCACACCGGTGATTAATTGTCCGGAAGCAGATTCATGCACGTGGGTTAAACCGTTAAGGATAACGATTCCGGCATTTGAGACCTGAAAACTCAAAAATACTAAAAGGAATAAGAGTGATTTTTTCATTTTTTAGAAATTTATTTTATTAAAAATTGGGGTTTATAATCGGTTAAAGTTTTATAATAAATTAAGGCGTTTCAACAATTCCGGCTTGCTCGAACGGCTTACGGGAACCACGCTTTTTCCAATTAGCACACTACTGTCTTCTATATCAACAATCTTTTTTATATTGATGATAAATGACCTGTGCACTTTTAAAAACAGGACTTCAGGCAATTTTTCTTCTACTTTTTTTAGGGTTGAATGCACCGTGTAATTTTCCTTATCGGTTTTAATCAAAATATAATCGCCTTTTGCTTCAATCAAATTGATGCTGTCATAACTAATTTTCACAAGACGTTTGTAGATGTTAACATACAATTCGGTTTCGGAGTCATTACCGACTGTTGCCAATGGCAAATCTGACAACGCATATTTGGATTTAGAAAACAACTTGGCCTTTTCAACGGCTTTGTCTAACCGTGCTTGAGTAATCGGTTTTTCCAAATAATCTACTACACAATCATATTCAAAAGCCTCCAAAGCAAAATTTGTATGCGAGCTGGTTAATATAACTTTAGGCGGATTTTTTAAGGTTTGCAACAAATCAAAACCTGTAAAAGCGGGCATGTGAATGTCTAAAAAAATAAGATCGACACTATTTTGGTTTAAATATTTAAGGGCTTCAATGGGGTTGTTGAAACTGGTAACCAGCTTTAAATTTTTATTGTTAGAAATTAACTTTTCAATAATAACTCTTGCAATTTCTTCATCATCAATACTTATACAGTTCATTGGGTTTATTTGGGGGCTTTTAATAGGCAAAGATACCTTTTTTTGCTTCCATTATTAACAATATCAGCGTTTTAATTATGCTCTTTTTTGGGAATGGTGAAATAAAATGTGGTTCCTTTTAAAACTTCACTTTCCAGCCAAATATCTCCGCCATAGAGGTTTAAAACCCTTTTTACAATGCAAAGACCCATTCCGGTAGATTTTTCATGGTAGCCAAGTGTGGTAAAAGTGTTAAATATTTTTTCGTGATATTCTTTCGGAATTCCCTGGCCATTGTCTTTAATTGAAAAAGTGTAAAATCTTTCGGTCTCTTCAACCCCTATTTCAACCAAACCAACTTCTTTATCATTAAAGTTAACTGCATTGCTGATTAAATTTTGAAAAACTTGGCGCAATCTTCTTGGATCCGCTTTTAAAACAGGCAATTTCCCATTTATGACTACATTAATATTTTTAGGGATATCAATGCTATTTATTATTTTTTTTACCTTTAAATTGATATCAATCGTGTTTATTTTTAGGCTTGTTCCACCTATTTCGGAGTAATTGATGATGTCTTCCAGAAATTTATCCATCTTTTCAATTTTCGCCTCCATAAGGTTCAAATTGCAAACACTTTCTTCTCCAATTTTTTCGATGCAATCTTCTTTAACCCAGGCCAACAAAGCCGAAAGGTTTCTTAATGATGATTTTAAATCATGCGAAACCAAATGCGCGTAGTCATTCAACTGCTCATTTTGGTGTTTTAATTTTTGAAGTAACTGCGCTTTTTGAGGCATAATCTTAAGCTTTATGCTTGCACAAATTCATTATAACACCAATAATCCAATACTGTTTTTATGGATTCAGAATAATCAGCAAATTTTAATGGCTTTACCAAATAACCTGCAATGCCAAGCTGGTGGCATTCTGTAACATCTTTATGGTCGCTTGATGAAGTTAAAATAACAGTTGGAATATATTTTAATTGCGTATTATTTCTGATGATGCTTAAAAATTCAAGGCCATTTATTTTAGGCATATTTAAATCGAGCAAAATAAGATCGGGCAACGATTCACTATTGTATAAAATTTCCAGCGCTTCTTCACCGTTTTTAGCTTCAATAATATTGTGGAGATACGCCAATTTTGAAATTGTTCGGTTGAATTTCATGATTTCTATCATATCATCTTCAACCAGTAAAATGTTCAGACTTTTTCTCATAAGTAGTGTATTAATTATTTTTAAAATTTCTAATTACCCCTAATTAAAAATAATCATCAAAGATCCAAAGATTCCTATATTTTCAATGAAGATATTCGACAAGCATTAATTAACTGTCGATGAATGGTAATTATGTGTCGATGAAGGGAAAATAAATAATGCCTTAAATTAACTCCACATAAATTTAACGCTGAGAAAAGAGTTAAAAATCAAGCAATTGTTGTCGAATTGTTTAAAAAAGTAAAATGGCAAAAGCTTTCAAACTTTAGTATGATAAAGTTTTTGGCCGCCATAAATTGTATCCGATTCTGTATATTAATGGTCAGCCATATGATAGGAAGGACATCCTTTCTGTTTTAATTTATTTAAGTTTTCTTCAAAATTATCATCTAAAACATTTCCTGTTTTATCGTGACAAAACGGACAAGCATTTATTTGTCCGTCCGTATCAACATACAATCCCATCAATCCTGCATTAAAACATCCCCGCTTTCTTTGGTGAAAACCGTGATAAACAATTAATGGGTACTCTTGAAAATCGTTATGATTATTAAATTTTAGATACATTTTTTCTAAAACCGCTTCGTGTTCCGGCAATAGGATGACATCCTTTCCTAAATAATGGCCCACCGCTTTAGGCTCCAGAAACTGAACAAATGAAACCTTTAATTCTTTAGCCAAATTCATATATTTCAGTAGATTTTCTTCTGTGGCAAAAGACCTTGTGACACAAACCGACAATGCCACGATCAAATTGTTTTCCAAAGCACTGTTTATGGCTTCAGTCACCCACTGAAAAGCTTTTTCGTTTCCTCTGAATTTATTGTGTTCTTGAGGTAAATAATGATCTAAACTAATCACAACGCCGCTTAAACCGGCTCTTTTTAATTTTTGAGCATTCTCCAAATTTAAATGATAACCTGATGTAAGCATCCAAAAATCTGTTTCATTTTTGGCGTTTTCCATGGTGTTTATCATCATATTTATTTTTAGCATTGGTTCACCACCCGTAAAGCAAATCTGGTTTACGCCTTTATCCTGCAATACGGAAATAATCTTTTCAACAGTATCGCTGGTTAATACATCTTTTTTATTGAGTGCTTCCCATTCAAAACAATGCTCACATTGAAGGATACATTTTTTGGTAATTGCCAAAAATACATTGTTAAATCGATTCACTTCTTCATCCAGCAAAACAAACCGGTTCAGTTCAGAAAGCACAAAAGATTTAAAAGTTTCTCCGTTCCAGCCGGGAATATACAAACCCATATAATACTTTCCGTTTGCTTTTACCATTTTCCGAATCACTTGGTTTCCTTTTACCGATTTTCGCAATTTTAGAAAATGTTGCAATACTTTAATTGCCATAATCGGATTTTTATATTTTGAAATGGCCAGCCTAAAAATCGTCAGTCTTAATCTTTTCCTAATGAAAAAAATTGGCCAGCCATAAACAATTTTTTGGCCTTCAGAATCGCTATTGGTTTTCTCGACGGATTTAAACCGAAATAAATTTAACAACCTTTCGCTAAATTCTTTGCCAAACACTGCAGATAAAGATGTTGATGAACCATTCATTATTTCTCCACAATTAAATCTAACATATGAGGATTGGAAACATATTGAAAGTAAGATGCTTTTGAAAATCGCGTAAAAGCGCCTTTTTCCCTAAAAGTTTTGAGTTCTGCAAAATCAGGTTTTCCTTTATAGTCCCGTATATAGGTGTAATAACCCCTGTTTTTTAGGAATACCGTGGTTGTGGTAGTTTCCGTTTCAAGTTCCGAAGCTTGAAAATCAACAGTTGTAACGCTTCCAATTTTAGACTGAAGCAGATACTTTTTGTCGGCATTCTGTAAATCAACTGTTACATTTTTTCCATTTTCATCAACTGCCTGAACGGGTTTTAAATATGAAATTTGAATTGGCTGGTTTTCAGAAAAATCAATTCCTGCACAATCAATTTCCCAAAACATAAAACCTGATTCCAATTTAATTGAAATTTTACTTTCACTGGAACTTTCAAATTCAATAGGCACAACGAGTTCTCTTTTTGCCAATGGACCGGTAACATTTTCATAGGAAATAAGTTGCCATCCGCTTGAATTTTTAACATAAATTCCGAGAGGAATTCCCTGATTCAACATCCATTCCATACTTTTTTCAGCAGAAACATTTTCCTGTTTCTTTTGAAACTCATTAAAATAAGTTCCCATTTTCTCATTGAATTTTCCATACATATAATCAAGCCAATAAGAATTTCTGGCTGTCAGCACTAATTTGCCTGTACCGGCATTTTTTGG
>JAWOHJ010000341.1:0-12381 GCA_046485225.1 Lutibacter sp.
GGAACGCCTGACGGATTCGTGAAAGTGATTTTCGATGCGAAATATGGCGAATGGCTTGGTTGCCATATGATTGGCGCCGGCGTTACCGATATGATTGCAGAAGCTGTTTTGGGAAGGAAACTGGAAACTACAGGGCATGAAGTGCTTAAAACCATCCATCCGCATCCAACGATGAGTGAAGCGGTGATGGAAGCTGTTGCCGATGCGTACGGGGAAGTGATACATTTGTAGGATTGGTTTCAGGACGGAAGACGGAAGACGGAAGACGGAAGACGGAAGACGGAAGACGGAAGACGGAAGACGGAAGACGGAAGACGGAAGACGGAAGACGGAAGACGGAAGACGGAAGTTATTTTAGAAAAGACAAAAAGACAATTTTGAATTTATTCAAAATTGTCTTTTTTCTTTGTGAAAGTTGAAAATTCACTTAAACCAAAATCAATTGTACTTTGCCTTCCTATAATTTTTATTATATTTGTGGCTATCGTCATTTAAAAAGAAATATCTCTTACCATGAAAACTATTAAAATTTTGTTGTTTTTTGTTTTGGCCATTTCATTTTCTTGTAAAGAAGAGAAACCAAAACCTGTATTGCAGGAAAATACCCAGACTGCTTCCGTAAAACATTATATTTGTGCCAATAATTGTGAAAACAGCGGCAGCGATGTTCAAGGCGCTTGTCCGGTTTGTAAAAATCCATATTTGCATAATACGGCCTTCCATAATCAGGATTTATTGAAAAACGGGCCGTTGAATGTTCCTACCAATATTCAGGCACCGGCAGCCAATACGCCGGCAGCACCGTCTCCTGCACAAAACGCGAAGGGCGTTTACCATTACACCTGTGAAAAAGGATGTTATGGCGGATCGGGCACCGCTTCAAACTGCTCAAATTGCGGCGGACAATTGGCACACAATCAGGCATATCACAATTAAAACTCATTAAAACTATGGCATTTTCCTTCTTAAATCTTTTCAAACCGAAAAGCACAATTGGCATTCCTGAAATTATATCTGAAATTGATTTTAAAGGCGGTACAAAATACGGGGAAAACAGCAGTAACACGGTGTATTTGGATGTTGAGGAACTGGGCGGATTCCCTTTTATCAAAACCATCATCATCGGTGATTTCTCCACAAAAATAAAACGTACAGGATGCACGCTGACCTTTATTTTTGAAAATGATTCCTTAGTGTTGAGTTCAGACAATAACGATGTTGAATCCAATCAAATTAAAAACACGATTGCCTTTTACACTGAAATAGATTTTGAATTGACTGAAGAAGAAGCCGTAAAAATAAAAAACGAACAAGTACTGGAGATTCAGTATACGTTTAAGGACAAAATATTGTCTTTAACGCCAATTGCTACTCCAATTCAATAACCGCAAACTCAAATTTCAGCGGATCTATATTTTTAATTAACGTGGAAATTAGGTCTGTTCCCATTAATTCATAAAATACTGAAAAATTCTGGTTGCGTTCCTGCAGACTCTGGTTGGGAAACAATTCGTTTTGCACGGCTGTTAAGCGGTCAACCGCTCCAGAAAGTTTGTGTTTTTGTGCTTTTAACAGGCGTTTCTCCAAATGATCCAATCCGTTCAACTGCTTTTTCTCCTGGGCATTTACCGCACCCAAAAACGTACGGTCGGTTTTCTCAGCCAGCACTTTTAAATCGGTAAATTGCTGTTGCAGGAATTTTTTTTGCTCCGAAAAATCGATGTTGATTTCAGAAAGTTTCGTGACAACATTTGCGATTAAATTTTCCTGTTTGCTGAAAATTTCAGGAACCAAAATGTCCAATTTATCGAGTTTGTGCAACTGTTTTTTGGTGGCCAGCAATACCGAGTTTCGCAATACCAAAATCGGAAAAGGAACGGCTACGGCATTGAAAAAATCTTTTAGCTGAAACCAGTAGGCCAACTCACCGCCTCCACCGATATATGCCAGATTTGGCAAGATGATTTCCTGGTAAAGCGGACGTAAAATCACATTAGGGCTGAACCTTTCGGGATGTGACTCAACTTCCTGCAGGATGTCGTTTTCAGAAAAAACAAGGTTGGTGTTGTTGACTTTAAAAAGACTGTTCTCAAAAATGATGCGTTCCCTTATGGCATCCTTCAAATAAAACAAGTTAATTTCCCTTGGATTCACTTGAATTTTAGTAAAGGATTCCAGTCTTTTATCCGTTTCTGAAACTTGCTTAAAAGAAGTATGCTGTAACAATTCTTCTTTTACAAAAGGCGCCAAAGATTTTTTCAGTTTGGCATCATCCCCATCAACAATGACCAATCCGTAGGCACCAAAAAGTTCATTTACCAGATTGCGGGTGGCTTCCGTCAAATTTTCGTTATTTAAATATGCGTTTTTGAACAACTCACGCAAATCATCGGCATTTTTGGAAGTTCCCAACAATGCTGAAAATTCCTGATAAACCGCTTCAAATCCGTCTGTTTTCAATCGGCCCACTGCCCCGCTGCTTTCCCTGTTCCAGCTAATTTTGGTGTTGTTGACGTTAAAATACTGAATTTCCTCAAAATCGTGGTCTTCTGTGGCCATCCAATACACAGGCACAAAATTTTGCTGCGGAAACTTCTTTTTTAACCGTTCAGCCAAATTAATGGCAGTCACAATTTTGTACAAAAAATATAAGGGCCCGGTAAAAATATTCAATTGATGTCCGGTGGTTACCGTAAACGTATTAGCGTCTTCCAATAACGCGATATTTTGACTGGTAGCTTCCGAAACCGCGGTATTCTTATACTGATTTTGAAGCGCATCGACCAAAAGATTGCGAGACGCTGCCGAAAATGCTGTTTTTTTTGTCTTGATCTGATTTTTAAAACCTTCAAGATCAGGGAAGTTCCCGTAAAACTGAGACAATTCGGGTTTTCTATCCAAATAATCACAAATCAATTTTGAAAAATAACCGGTGGCTGCAAAAGGGATATGGGTTACACTCATAAACCTTTACTATTTTTTTTGAAACAACGTATAAACATATTCTCTGGTATTTCCTGAAGGCTGGGTGTACGTATAATTAAATGATTTCAACAATACAAAATCGGTTCCCAAGCGTTCATGCAGCATTTCTTCATTGTAATTAAAAACGTCCAGTCCGCTGCATTTTTTTGCGCCTTCTAAATTAAACTCTGCCAAAATTACGAATCCTTTTGGTTTTAAAGCGCCTTTCAGCAAGTCAAAATACGCCTTTTGCTGCTTTTCTTCCGTAAAGAAATGCAACACAGCCCTGTCATGCCATAAATCGACATTTTTAATTTTTAATAATTCGGAAGGATTCGTTAAATCATCCACCACAAATTGGACAGTTGCATTCATTGGAGCGGGCAATTGGCTTTTTAATTCGGATAACGCCACTGCTGAAATGTCATTCACCACAATATTTTCGTATCCCTTTGCCAACAATTCCGAAATTAACGTGGTAGCACCAGCGCCTGCATTAAAAATGAGCGCCTCTTTTGGCAGGTTACAGGATTCAATCAGTTCGACGGATGGCGTCGGATTTTCTTCATACCAGCCCAAATTGGTGATGGGTGATTTCTGGTAAGCCGCATTCCAATGTTTTTTGAAATCGACCTTTTCATTTTCGTCAGGATTTTCGTTCATTTTACTGGAAATTAATTTTTTATAAAAGTAAACAATTCAAATCGTTTGCTAAAATATATGAAAGAAACAGTTTTTATTGACCGGATTGCGCTTTCTTATTGGTCTGATAAATATGGGATTATTATTTTATTTGTCATTTTTTTTGTATATTTAAGTGATTATAAAAATAATTTCCAAAATATGGCGGAGGCAGCAAAATCCTATTATTTTCTTATTGCTGTCGAAATGATAATGTATTATACGTGAAGTTTTATGACCTAACAGCAACCTAAAAAAATTATCCGATGAAAAAAGTGCTTGTTACCACAGATCTTTCCAAGAATGCAAAAGCAGGTTTGCGTTTCGCAATTCAGTTGGCCACACAAAGCCCAGTTGCTTTAACGATTTTTTATTCTTATCATCTTATGAAACCTACTTCCTGGAGCGATACTGCTTTCGCGGTTTATAGAAAGAGCGAGGCGGTAAAGAACCAAAAAAAACTTGACCAATATGTAAATTCGATTTATAAAAATAAAGGACTAGTGCCAAAAAATATAAAATGTGTTGTTAAAGAAGCCATCATGGCGGACAGCGCCATCCGGGAATATGCCTTAAACAATAACTTCGACTATATTTGCATCAGCAAACGGGGCGCAGGGTATTTAAATAAAATATTGGGAACAACCACCTCCAGCCTTATTAATTTTTCAACTGTGCCGGTCGTTGTGGTTCCACACAATTACAGAACGAAAAGCATTAAAAACCTTTTATACTTTTCGGATTTGGACAATCTTGACAAAGAATTGGAAAAAGTAGTTGCGTTTGCGCATCCATTAGGCGCCAAGGTAAAATTACTGCACTTTAATTTTTCTTCCAAAATATCCTACAAAAAATCCACTATGGAGGAAACTGTAAATAAATACCCAAAAAGCAGTATTGATTTGCGCTATATAGATTGTGACATCACAGACAGTTTGGTTTCAAAATTTAATGAATTTGCAGTATTGATAAAACCTGCCATGTTAATTATGTTCACCAAACAAAACAGAAGTTTTATTGAGAAAATATTTTATGGCAGCAAATCTGAATCTTATTCATTCAGCGCTAAAATACCTTTGTTGGTTTTTAACAAAACAGCTTAATAAAGCAATATTGGCTAAAAATTGAGTTTAATATTTACCTATCTTTAAAACGATCTAACAATCATATTCATAATGAGCGGTGAATTAATCATTGGCCGGATTTTATGTTGTTATATAATTAGGAATCGTAAATAATTAAATGAAAACAATGAAAAAATATTGGGTATTTATTATCAATGTAATTTTGTTATTTGGCGTACTTTATTTGAAATTTTTAAATACCGTAACGTCCAAAATAATAGCTGACTATTATCAGTTGCAATCAATATTGGCATTCGTGATTTTTTACATTGCCATTAACTTTTTATCAAATACTGCCAAATATTTCTATTCCAAAAAAAATAAGATTCCGTTAAACAAAAAAAACAATGTGCATTTTGGCATAGAGAACATCGCTAATTTTACTTTTGGCGCAGGCCTGTTTATTATGTTCTTAAGCATTTTTGGTATCAACCCATCTGAATTGATCACTTCTTTAACCATTGTTGCCGCAGCCTTTGCGATATTGACAAAAGAGTATATCGTTGATTTTTTAAGTGGCGTCTATTTAAGTTTTTCAAACACTTTCGAAATAAATGATTTTGTTAAAATTGATCACCAAAAAGGAAAAATCGTTGAGATTGGCATGATGAAGGTTAAAATTCTTAATGATGATGATGACATTGTAATAATACCGAATTCTAAAGTTTATTACAGTGAAATAATTAACTATACAAAAAGGGATGTAAGATTGATGACCGTTGATTTTCAAATAGCCCTTAAATATATTGACAGCATTGAACAACTTGAAAAAGAGATTATTTTATCGCTAGAAAGTTTCAGCGAATATATTGAACAAAAATCTTATAATTTAAAAGTGGTTGAAATGAAAATGGATTATCTGGAAGTCAAATTTCAATACACGCTCATTCTTGTTGATATGGATTTGCAACGAAAAATCAGAAAGAAAACCATTCGTGAAGTCTTTAACTTTATTTCAAGTAAAAAGTAAATAAATTCTAAAATAAAATGGGACAGGTTACCCTGTCCCATAACACTTAATCAAACAATTCGTAAAGCCAATTTTTTCTTTTGTGCCTGTTATAATAGGCCTGATCTCTTTGCTTATCATAAGAAGAAGATGGTGGTAATGGTTGCTGTTGTTGTGGAGATCCAGCTCTGAAATCTTGCTGATTTTCAGCGGAATTTGATTTTTCAATCAGTTTATCCAGCTCTCCGCGATCAAGCCAAATTCCATGACATTGCGGACAATAATCAATTTCTAAACCCTGTCTTTCAGACATTACTAATGGAATTTTACAACTTGGTCAATTTATAATAAGTAAATTTTAAAATATTTAATTGTTTATTTGTTCTTTTTTAGGAAATAGCAGGGAAAACACCACCGATATGATGAGTATGCCCAAAATTGTTGAAAGAGAATAAACAATCGGGACTTTATAAAAATCGACGATCAACATTTTCACACCAACAAAAACTAGTATTGCCGACAAACCATATTTAAGGTAATGAAAATATTGTGTGATTCCCGCCAAAGCAAAATACAATGCCCGCAACCCTAAAATAGCGAAAACATTGGAAGTGAAAATAATAAAGGTGTCATTGGTAATGGCCAAAATCGCCGGAATTGAATCAACGGCAAAAATTAAATCCGTAAATTCAATCAAAAGCAATACTACAAAAAGTGGCGTGGCAAATGTTTTGCCGTCAATTTTCACAAAAAACTTATCTCCTTTTTCTTCTGTGGTCACCGGCATAAATTTTTTGAACAAACGCACCAAAGGATTTTTATCCGGCTCAATGATTTCATCTTTATGGAAAAGCATTTTTATTCCCGTAAACACCAAAAATCCTCCAAAAATATAGATAATCCAATGGAATTTGGTAATTAAGGCCACGCCGGCAAATATGAAAAATGCCCTCATAATTAATGCGCCTAAAATACCCCAGAATAAAATTTTATGCTGGTATTTAGGATTCACATTGAAATAGGTAAAAATCATGATAAAGACAAAAAGATTGTCCACGCTCAATGATTTTTCGATAACATAACCGGTTAAAAACTCAAGCGCTTTTACCTCGCCCATAAAAACGTAAATACCGTAATTAAACAGCATCGCCATGAAAATCCAGATTGCGGTCCAAATAAGCGCTTCCTTAATTTTTACTTCATGTGATTTACGGTGAAATACCCCTAAATCCAACGCCAGCATTACAAGCACGAACGCCAAAAAACCAATCCATACGTAGATATCTACAACCATAGTAAAATTTTAAATGTCAGCAAAATTATATTTTTTTTCTGAATTTAAAGTCCAAAAAATCATTTAACTTTATTTTCAGGCAATCTTTTGTTCGATAAAAAATGAATACCCGAGCGCAATAAATAAACTGAGATAAAGTATAATTGTGAAAACGGCTTTTAAAGCTTTCTTTTTTTAATGAATAAAATTTAAAACTATAAAATGGCTCATATTAATCGTGAAATTGGCTTAATATTGGTACAAATAACATTGTTTTTTATTCTAAGACGCTTATTCATCAGCCTTAATAATTAAATTTATTTAATTACATTTAGCCGTTAAATTTATAGCTACATGAAAAACCTCATTTTTATCATTTTTGCCGTTTCGGCGATTACTATTTCTTCAAATGCACAAACCCTAAAATCGCCCTCTGAATTTTTGGGCTATGAATTGGGTTCGCAATTTACAAGACATCATAAAGTGGTGGATTATTTTACGTATGTCAGTGAAAATTCAACAAACGTGAAACTTGAACAATATGGCATCACGAATGAAAACCGGCCTTTATTCCTTTCTTTTATTTCTTCAGAAGAAAATATAAACAACTTAGAAAATATCAGGGAAGACAATCTAAAAAGAACAGGCATTTTAAAAGGTGATTTTACTTCAGAAGTTGCCACAGTCTGGTTGAGCTACAATGTTCATGGAAACGAAGCCTCAAGCACTGAAGCTGCCATGCAAACATTGTATGAGCTGGTTACAACCAAAAAAGACTGGCTTAAAAGTACACTTGTCATTATTGATCCCTGCTTAAATCCAGATGGTCGCGACCGTTATGTAAACTGGTACGACCAAACAAAAAGCACGCCCTTTAATGCGGATCCGAATGCTTTTGAACACAGAGAACCCTGGCCACGAGGCAGGGCCAACCATTATTTATTCGATTTAAACAGAGACTGGGCATGGGCATCGCAAGTTGAAACGCAACAGCGTTTAAAAATATACAATAAATGGCTGCCACAAATTCATGTTGATTTTCACGAACAAGGTTACGAAAGTCCGTATTATTTTGCGCCTGGAGCAGAACCGTTTCATGAAATTATCACTGAATGGCAACGTGATTTTCAAACGCAAATAGGAAAAAACAATGCCAAATATTTTGATGAAAATGGCTGGCGGTATTTTACGAAAGAACGATTTGATTTATTTTATCCAAGTTATGGAGATACTTATCCAACCTATATGGGCGCCATTGGGATGACTTATGAGCAAGCAGGAATTGGTGCAGGATTGGGGATTACTATAGAAAATAAAACAGTGCTGACCTTAAAGGACCGTATTGCCCATCATTTTACGGCAGGGGTTTCTACCATTGAAATGACTTCCAAAAACACTTCAAAATTACTTTCGGAGTTTAAAAAATTCTTTAACAACAGCAAGTCTACCAATCAAAATTATATTTTAAGAGGTGACCCTGAAAAAATTAATCAGGTAGTTGAGTTGCTGAAAAAACACGAAATTTATAGTTTTCCGTCTGAAGAAATATCCATTAAAGCCTATGATTATGATTCAAATTCCGTAAAATCTATCCAAACCACTAAAGGCGATTTGGTGGTTCCAGCCAATCAGCCCAAAGGAAAAATGGTGAAAGTTTTATTTGAACAACAAGCAAAGCTTATAGACTCGTTAACTTACGACATTACTGCCTGGAGCATTCCTTATGCCTATGGCTTGCAGGGATATGTATCAAACGCCGCTATCGGGAATCCTAAAAATTCAGCCACCGAAAAAACCATTAACAACAACGTTGCAAATACCAATGCCTATGCCTATATCCATAAATGGAATGAAGTTTCTGACGCTTCTTTTTTGGGTAAATTGCTGGAAAACAAATTTAATGTCAGATTTAATAAAGCCGATTTTTCTATTGATGGCAATTCCTATAAAAAAGGAACGTTGGTGGTTATGCGCGCAGACAATGGACATCTTGAAAATTTTGATGAGTTAATCACCAAGCTTGCCAATGGTTCAAATACCAAATTAACTTCAGTAACTTCAGGTTTTGTAAATTCAGGAACCGATTTTGGTTCTTCAAATTATTCATTGATCAAACCTAAAAAAATTGCAGCCATTGCCGGTGAAGGTGTTTCTTCCTTAAGTTTTGGTGAAATTTGGCACTTTTTTGAAACGCAATTAAAATATCCGTTAACCATCATCAATAATTTAAATTTAAACCGCACAGATCTTTCAACCTATGATGTATTAATCTTAACCGATGACTACAATGCCAATAAGGCTGAATTGGAAACTTTAACCTCCTACGTGTCAAATGGAGGTACTTTGATCGCCATTGGAAGTTCCTTAAATAGTTTTGCCGATAAAGAAGGGTTTGCATTAAAAGTAAAAAAAGATACCCTAAAAGATAAGGACAATGCCAAGCCTCATTTAATTCCCTACGATCAACAAGAACGCAATGATATTAAAACGACCATTACGGGCAGTATTTTTAAAAGCAACTTAGACAATACGCATCCGTTGGCTTATGGTTATCCTAATTTTTACCATAGCTTAAAATTAAGCGGCACTTCCTATAAATTGTTAAAAGATGGTGCCAATGTTGGTTATTTTCCTGAAAACGCCACAAATGTTTCGGGATTTGCAGGGTCAGAAGCTTTAAAAAATGTTCCGAATTCCTTATTGTTCGGGGTTGAGCAAAAAGGTAAAGGACAACTCATTTATATGGTGGACAATCCGTTATTCCGTTCGTTCTGGCAAAACGGAAAACTGTTTTTCACCAATGCCATTTTCTTAAATTAACAAAAAAGGCGAGCCTAAGCTCGCCTTTTTTGTTTTTTATTCCTTTCATGTTTTTTACACACCCCTAACCCCTCTCCAGAGGAGGACCGAACGTTAAGAAAACAGCCGGTGGCTGTTTTTAGTGCGACGTAGCGACAGCTATGGGCGAGATGGTGCGCAGGTGAAAGATTGCGCGCGGAAATAGTTGGCAGTATTTTCTATAAATCCTATTAATATAACACCTAAAAAATCCAATCTTTACACACCCCTAACCCCTCTCTAGAGGGGAATTTGATTCATTCAACTTCCGTCTTCCGTCTTCCGACTTCCGACTTCTTACTTTTAACTTTTTTCCGGTTCGCCGTACAAATCAAACTCTGTGGCTGAGGTAATTTTTATGTTTGCAAACTTTCCCACCTGCACATAGTTTTCGGTGGCATCGATCAACACTTCATTGTCCACATCGGGGGAATCAAATTCTGTTCTTCCTATAAAATAATTGCCGTCTTTTCTGTCGATAATACATTTGAATACCTTACCCACTTTTTCCTGGTTCAATTCAAAAGAAATCTGGCTTTGCAGCTCCATAATTTCGCTTACGCGTTTTTGTTTCACTTTTTCGGGAACGTTGTCCTTTAAACTGGCTGCGTGTGTATTTTCTTCGTGGGAATAGGCGAAAACACCCAAACGCTCGAAACGCATTTCGGCCACCCATTCTTTTAATTCCTGGTAAATGGCTTCCGTTTCACCGGGATAACCAACAATCAACGTGGTTCTGATTGCCATATCCGGCACGGATTTTCTGAACTCTGCGATTAAATTGGTTGTTTTTTCGTGGGAAGTTCCCCTTCGCATCGACTTTAAAATATCGTCGTTGATATGCTGCAACGGAATGTCCAAATAATTACACACCTTAGGTTCATTTTTCACCACTTCCAGCACATCCAGCGGAAAGCCCGTAGGAAAAGCATAGTGCAAACGAATCCATTCTATCCCGTCTATTTTTGCCAATGCGGTCAACAAATCGGCCAAGGCTCTTTTTTTGTAGATATCCAGTCCGTAATACGTTAAATCCTGCGCAATTAAAATCAGTTCCTTGATTCCTTTTTTGGCCAGTTTTGTGGCTTCAATCACCAAATTTTCAACCGGCGTTGATACGTGTTTTCCGCGCATCAAAGGAATGGCGCAAAACGAGCAAGGCCTGTCGCAGCCTTCCGCGATTTTTAAATAGGCATAATGTGTAGGGGTGGTTGTTAAACGTTCACCGATAAGTTCATGTTTGTAATCGGCATCCAACACTTTCAACAAATTTGGCAAATCGTGCGTGCCAAAATATTCATCGACATTGGGGATTTCTTTTTGCAGATCGGGTTTGTAACGTTCGCTTAAACAGCCGGTCACATAAACGCGGTCCACTTCACCCAATTCTTTTTTATTGACGTAGTGCAAAATGGTATTGATTGATTCTTCTTTGGCATCGCCGATAAACCCGCAGGTATTGATCACCACAATGTTTCCGTCATCATTTTCATCTTCGTGAACCACATTTTTATTGTTTGCGATCAATTGCCCCATCAGCACTTCACTGTCGTAAACATTTTTTGAGCACCCAAGGGTCACTACGTTAATTTTATTTTCTTTCTTTGATTTTGTTCTCATTAATTGGTAATTAGTATAGAGTCGTTAGTAGCTCAGTATTGTGTAACAACATTTTTGTTTAGTTGTAATTTTTTGGTACAATCCGTTTTTTGCTTGCTTTTTCATATTCATGCGCCCATTGCCACAAGGATTTTTCCTGAAATGGTTTGGCTATAAAAGTCAGACCTCTTGGTTTCCCGTCTTTTTGATAGCCCATCGGGACCGTCATTGCCGGGTATTTTGCCACAGCCGCATAGCCGGCGTGAAAATTATTGATAGACAAGATGCCGTCCAGATTGTGCTTATTCATCGGTCCCTCAAAAAACAGTTTGCCGTTGGTGCTTAAAGTGTCTTTGATGCGTTCCAAATCTTCCAGACTTCCTTTATCTGCAACAATACCTTTAAACAATGCTTGTCCGTAAGGCGCTCTTCTCAAACTGTCTTTTCTGTTAAATTCCATCACATCTTCCACCGATTTTAATGTCACAACAGCATTGGCATATTTTTGGAGATATTCCGGCAAATCCTTTTTCATATCCAAATTCAGCAAACGGATAAATCCGGGTAAATCGATTTGTTGTTGTTCTATTTCGATAATTTCGGCACCGGAATTTTTCAATTTTGAAAGTGCTTCAACGTATAATGTATCTGTCATCAATCCTTTAAAAGCGCCAAAGCGTTTGCCTTTTATTGAAGTATTGATTAAGTTGCCAACCGGTTCTGATTCAAGATTTACCGAAGCGCTGTCATCTTTGTCAAATCCTGTCATCGCTTCAAGCATAATGGCATTGTCGATCACATTTCTGGTCATTGGCCCGGGCGTATCCAAAGTGCTTGAAATTGGAATTATCCCAGTTCTGCTTAACAGACCTAATGTCGGTTTTAATCCGACCACAGAATTTTGGCTTGAAGGCGATAAAATGGAGCCGGAAGTTTCACTGCCAACCGCAGCC
>JAWOHJ010000349.1:0-5908 GCA_046485225.1 Lutibacter sp.
AAAACTTTGATGGCGTTGTAGGTTAACAATAAGTTGAGGTTATAGGTTACGCAAAATTCCTGCAAGGAAAAACTGAACGATTGTTCAGGCATTTCTCCAAATGAAATGGCATAATACTGGTTTAAATGATTATAGACGAGTTTTACGGTTTTTGTGGTGGCGGTATTGGCTTCAAATTTGGCCGAAGCTTCATAAAGTGTTGTTTTATTGGCTAAAATGATGGCATAAGATGTTTTGCCGTCTCTTCCTGCTCTTCCTGCTTCCTGAATGTAATTTTCCAGGCTGTTTGGGATGTTGATGTGAATCACGGCTCTCACATTCAATTTATTGATACCCATTCCAAAAGCATTGGTGGCCACCATAATGGGCGTTTTATCGCTCATCCAATTGGTATAGGCTTCGTTTTTTTCGATGTTGGACAATCCGCCGTGGTAAAAACTGCTTTTGAAATTATTTTTGATTAAAAAATTACTGACTTCCTTGGTTTGTTTTCGGTTGTTGGTGTAAATAATGATGGAAGCGTCTATTTTGGACAAAATTTGAAGCAATTTGCCATAAATATCTTCCGTAAGGCGAACGTGATAAAATAAATTTTCACGTTTAAATGATTTTTTAATGATCTTGGCCTCTTTTAAACCCAAATTATTTTGAATATCTACCAAAACGCGTTGGGTGGCCGTTGCTGTAAGCGCAATAAAAGTGGCTTCCGGTTTCAACGCTCTCAGAAGGCTAAGTTTTAAGTAAGAAGGTCTAAAATCGTGTCCCCATTCCGATATGCAATGTGCTTCATCAATGGCAATAAGCGAAACATTTAATTGTTTAATTTTCTCCTGAATGAAATCCGATTGCAGTTTTTCGGGAGAGAGGTATAAAAATTTAAATCCGCCAAACTGTAAATTGTCAAATGCAATAATAATCTCATCCTGAGAGAGCTGGGAAGTTAAAGCGATGGCTTTAATGTTTTTTTCCTTTAAATAATTAACCTGGTCATGAATTAAAGCGATTAAGGGCGAAATAACAATGCAAACTCCTTCAAAAAGCATAGCAGGCACTTGATAGCAAATCGATTTTCCTCCGCTTGTAGGCAATAAAACAATAGTGTTTTCACCTTTTAAAACGGAATTTATAATTTCCTCTTGCGGACTTATAAATTGGTTGTAGCCCCAATATTTATTTAATATTTCAAGAGGCGTTTTCATTATTTAATAGAATCTAGTATAAAATCGGTTCTTTCTTTAATGGTTCCTGTAGGAACTTCAATAATGACATAATTTAAGGCAGTATAAGTTCTTTGCAGATGGTTGTGAATGGCCAATGCCTGTTCAAAATTCTCATATCGTTCATTATCCGTAATATAAATTTCTTCCCACGGAGCCATCAAAAAAATATAATTGTAACGGTAAAAATTGCTGGTATTGATATAGGTTTTTGGGTAATCTATGCTGATATAATTCATATAAGCATGAACATCCGGAATACCTCTGTCAAAAAAAACCAAGTTGCAATTTTTGGTTTCAGCTTCTAAATACTGATTTACACGACCTTCCAACAACAATTCGCTAAATAACAAAGGTTTGGTCAAAAATAGTTGTTCTGTGCCATTTTGTCGGGCATTTAGTGTTATCTCCCTAGATATTTCGGGCATACACATAAATTTACGTTTTGCCAATTCTTCAATGACAGTTGATTTACCGGTTCCGGGACCGCCAGTGATCACAATTTTTGTTTGCATTCAGCAAAAATAAGATATTCGTCAATTATACTAAAAATAATCTTGTAATTTTGTCAGCTAAATGTTAACAACTTAAAAGCGGTATTATATTTGCAAATCGTAATTAAAAAAAGAAATGGACAATAGAGCAGAATTTTACGAAAAGCTGAAGAATAAATTGGACGAAAGCAGTATTTTTCCGTCAGAATATCTATTTAAATTTATTGTTTCCAATCACGTGGAAAAAATAAAGCAAGTAGAGGATTTATTTGATTTTAAAGGTGCGGTGATTACGAAGACTTCTTCAAAAACGGGGAAATTCACCAGTGTTTCCATTCATGTAATTATGAAAAACGCCGATGATATTATTTCTATTTACCTTGAAGCTGAAAAAATTGAAGGGATTATTTCTTTGTGATTCCTTTAACAGCACTTACCGAAAATAAAAAATAAATTGCACCGATTTTATTAAATTAAAACAAGTATTCTTAGGGCAGAAAAATCTTTTATGAAATGACCGTAAACAGATTTGTCGAAACAGCCGATAGGCTCTTAGGGAATTCCATTTGACTAATAAAAATCAGATAATAAAGAACAAATGAAATTAAAATATTTTTATTTAATAGTGTCGATTATCCTTTTGCAATCCTGTGATTATTTTACCTTCAGAAAAGAGGTGATACCTGAAGCTGTTGCGAGGGTAAATGACACCTATTTGTATAAAGAAGATCTGAAGGCAATTTTCACAAAAGACATCAGCAAACAAGACAGTGTTATTTTGGTGAATAACTATATAAATAATTGGATTAAGCAACAATTATTGGTGTCGAAAGCGCAGTTAAATTTAGAAAATAAGATGGATGAGTTTGAAGATTTGGTGAAGCAATACCGCGAAGATTTGTTTATAAATTCTTATAAAGAAGCGGTTGTAAAACAATATTTAGACACAATTATTACAGATGATGATATTGATCAGTTTTATTTGAATAACAACGAAATTTTTAAGTTGAATGAAGAATTAATTAAGGCAAAGTATATTAAAATAGGCAAGGAGGATTCGAATAAAAATGCGTTACTAAAACTATTTAAATCAACAAGCAGTAAAGATTTGGAAAGACTTAAGGAAAAGGCGCTGTTTATGAAATCGCATCATTTAAATGATTCAATTTGGATTAAATATAGTGACTTAATAAATGAGATTCCTGTTTTAAAAAAGGAAGACAAGCAACTCTTGTTAAAAAAAGATAATTTTATTCAAAAAGAAGATTCATTAAGCTTATATTTGGTCACTATAAAAAAGGTGTTGCAAAGTAATGAAATTGCTCCAAAAAGCTATATTACACCTGCAATCAGGCAGATGATTTTACATCAGCGAAAATTATTATTATTAAGAAATATTGAAGAAACATTAATAAAGGATGCAACTAAAAAGAAACAATTTGAAATATATTAGGATGAAACAAAATACGATGATCATAGCATTGCTGTTATTTATAACGGGAATAAATGCACAAGAACGAATAAAATTAGATGGGGTAGCTGTGGTAGTTGGCAAAAATATTGTGCTTGATTCTGATATTGAGAAATTTAAAAAAGAGTTACAACAACGTATTGAAGGCAAATTAGACATTACCGATTGTGAAATATTGGAAGAAATTATGAGCCAAAAATTGCTTGCACACCACGCGGTAATTGACAGTATGATTGTTTCTGATGTTGAAATAAATTCAGAAGTTGAACGCAATATTTCTTACTTCACCCAACAACTTGGAAACATGGAAAAAGTGGTGAAAATGTATGGATTTAATGATGAAGAAGACTTAAGAAAAGAACTGTACGAAATCCAAAAGGAACAACTGCTGATTCAAAAAGAACGCGCAAGCATCATTGAAAAGATTGATGTTACGCCGGAAGAGGTGAGAACTTATTTCAAAAATCTTGAAAAAGATGGCAATTTGCCGGAATTTAGTGCTGAAATTGAACTGGCGCAAATTGTAAAAATGATCAAACCATCCGAAGAAGAAACCAACAGGGTTCTCGATAAATTAAATGAAATTAAAAAGGAAATTGAAAGCGGTATGAGTTTTAGGTTGAAAGCAATCATCAATTCCGATGATCCAGCTGTTTCAGGCACCGGTCCGGGCGCTGCAGGTTTGTATACACTTACCAGAGAAAGCGGTTTTATAAAAGAATTTAAAGAAGTGGCTTTTAGTTTGGATGAAGGTGAAATTTCAGAACCTTTTGAATCCGGGTTTGGATTTCACATTATTTTGGTTGAAAAAATAAAAGGTCAGGAGCGCGATGTGCGCCACATTTTAATTCAGCCAAAAATTAGCCAGGCCGAATTAAAAGCATCAAATGATGAATTGGCAAAAATTAGGGAACAAATCCTTAACGGAGAAATTTCCTTTGAAGAGGCTGTTGTAAAATACTCTGAAGATATAGATACCAAAAACAATAGTGGTTTGTTGTTGAATCCGCAAACAAACGATACCCGTTTTGATTTAACACGAATGGACCCAAACCTTTACAATAAAATCAGCAGCTTAAAAACCGGTGAAATTACCGTGCCTTTTTATGATGAAGTACGGGGAGAATCTAAAATGCACAAAATAATTTTAGTGAAAAGTAAAGATGATGCCCATACCGCGAATTTCACCAAAGATTATGAAAAAATTCAACAATTAACCTTGCAAAAAAAGCAGGAGGAAACAGTAGAAAATTGGTCGAAAGATAAAATTAAAGATACTTATATTAAAATAAACAACGATCACAAAGCCTGCGATTTTAAAAATAACTGGAAAAAGGACTAAATATGTCAGACGTTGCTGCATTAAAGGAATTGGTTGAAAAACATAAAGCGCTGAAACAAGAGATTGGAAAGGTAATTATTGGGCAACAAGAAGCCGTAAACCACATTCTACTTTCCATATTATGCGGCGGCCATTCATTGCTTATAGGTGTTCCCGGCTTGGCCAAAACGCTTATGGTACAAACGATTTCAGAAACGTTGGGGCTCGATTTTAAACGGATTCAGTTTACACCCGATTTGATGCCTTCCGATATTTTAGGAAGTGAAATTTTAGATGAAACAACCCATTTTAAGTTTTTAAAAGGGCCAATTTTCAGCAATATTATTTTGGCTGATGAAATTAACAGAACGCCACCTAAAACGCAAGCTGCGCTGTTGGAGGCGATGCAGGAAAGGTCTGTAACCATTTCCGGCCATCAACATAAATTGGCGAATCCATTTTTTGTATTGGCTACACAAAATCCGATTGAGCAGGAGGGAACCTATCCGTTGCCGGAAGCCCAGTTAGACCGATTTATGTTTTCCATAAATTTAGATTATCCAAGTTTTAGCGAAGAAGTTGAAGTGGTAAAAAGCACCACAAACGATGTTAAAAAAGTTGTTGACACTATTCTTTCTTCTGATGAAATAATAAATTTTCAGCGGTTAATCAGAAGAATTCCTGTGGCCGACAATGTGATTGAATATGCTGTGACATTGGTGTCTAAAACGCGCCCAAACACTTCCTATTCAACCAAAATGGTCAATGATTACATTGATTGGGGTGCAGGGCCAAGAGCTTCACAATTCTTAATTTTAGGGGCAAAAGCAAATGCAGCCGTAAATGAGAAATTTTCTCCCGATATTGAAGATGTCCAGGCGGTGGCTTATGCCATATTAAGACACAGAATCGTGCGAAATTACAAAGCTGAAGCTGAGGGAATCACTGAAAAACAAATTATAGAATCTTTATTCTAAATCAGCCGCTGTATTTTCAAAAAAGCTGAACATATTACCGCCATATTTTTTTTGGTAACTTAAGCGTGCGTGACTTTTAAAATCGGTTTGTTTTGAGTGTTCTATGACCAATATACCATCTTCCGTCAGCAAATTATTATCAAAAACCAATGCAACAATTTTTTCAAACAGCGCAAGTTCAAATTCGTAAGGTGCATCGGCAAAAATGACATCAAATTTTGACTTGGTTTTTTCTAAATAGTTAAAAACATCACTCTTAACAGTGGTAATCGATAAATCCAGTGATTTGGCGGTGGTGTTGATAAATTGAATGCAACCGGCATGAACATCAACTGCCGTAATATGCGCTGTACCTCTCGATCCAAATTCGTAACTTATATTTCCTGTCCCGGAAAATAAATCCAACACCGAAATATCATCAAAATAAT
>JAWOHJ010000355.1:0-4344 GCA_046485225.1 Lutibacter sp.
GCTATGAAAACGGATAACAACCTTCTTATGATGGATTGCGATATGGAAACCGGTCACGGTGGCGCATCAGGACGTTTTGAGAAATACAAGAGAACTGCCTTATCCTATGCCTTTTTATTGGATCTGGAAAAAATAAATGAGTAATTGATAAATCAAGGCTTTCAAAAAAGACACATTTTCTTAGTAAATCAAAATAAATAAGAATACAATATTGATTTACTAAGAAAACAGTATGGTTACAATGCTATTTTTATTTGGGGTTAAACACGTTGCCAACACCGCATTTAATTTGTTTTCAAATTAGAACTGGTTCAAACCGACAAGCATTCAATAAAAATATGGTTGTCAAAACACTTGTTTCAATGCATTCAAAAAAATCTATTTATCTTTCATTAATGCAATAAATTCAGGCTCATTTTTTAAGATGTTAAGATCAGGATCATGTTTGATGTAGTTATAATTTTCGAACCCGTTGCCAATGGCTTTTTTGAGATTTTCGATGGCGGCTGTTTTATCCTCTATTAAGGCATAAAAACACGCTGCATTGTAAACAATAATAGGGTCATTTGGATTTTGTTCAATCCCTTTTTGCATTTCTTTTTTTGCTTCTTCTAAACGACCCAGCCTTTTCAAGGTAAAGGCATAAAATTGGTGCGCTCGGGAGTCATCCGGGTGATGCCTTAGATAGTTGGGGTAAAATAATATTGCCCGTTCAACAGTATCCTGAAGATTTTCTTTATCCTGCAATGTTTCATAAGCCATCTGCAAATCACCATAGGGAGAATGAAAATCTCCGTTAAGTTCCAAAACTTTATTAAAATCGAATATCGCCTCGGCATCTCTGTCCATCACTCTGTAAAGCCTGCCTCTGACCCAATAGGCAAAAAAATTATCAGGGTCAAAAGCAATTGCTTTTTCGGCGGCGACCAATGCTTCTTCCGGTAAATTCTTGTTGTAATAAACCAGCCCAAGCGCACTATATGCTTCAGATGATCCAGGATCATAAATAAGTGCTTTTACCGATGCTTCTTCTGCCTTATTAATCCATTTAAGATTTTTATCATGGGTTTCATACAGCAGCGCACAAGCCTCGGCCATACCGGCATAAGCAGCAGCATATTTAGGATCCAGATCTATGGCATTTTGAAAAAGATCTATGGCCAGCAGAAGATAGCTTTTTGTATACCTGAACAGAAATTCCCGCGCCCTTAAATTTGCATCATAGGCATCACTGTTCATGGTTGCTCTTTTGCCAAGGGCTACTTTTTCTTTAGGCGTAAGTTTTAACTGCAATGAATTGACAATCTTCTTTGATACTTTTTCCTGAATACCAAAAACATCCTCAATTTTGCCATGATAAATATCGGCCCAAAGTTGCGTATCCTTTTCAACATCAATTAAGGCAGTTGCTATTTTTAAATCATCTTTAAACTTACGCACCGTTCCTTGCAAAAGATATCCTGCTTTTAATTCCCGACCTAAAGACACAATATCCAATTCAGAGTCACGATACCGCATAGAAGTGCTTCGTGAAGCAACATCAAGCTCTTTGATACCTGATAAACGGATAATAATTTCTTCTGTTAACCCGTCACTAAAATAATTGCTCTCTTTGTCGGAACTGGTGTTTTGAAAAGGCAAAACAACCAATTTTTTATTGTTGGTATTAGGTTGGTGTTTAGGCTGAACTGTTTTTAATTTCTCCGATTCAATATTTTTTATTTTTTTAATTCCCTTTGGAGACAATTCATAAACCCAGGCAAAAATCAGACTAAGAGGAAAGCCTATAACCAATATAAAAATGATGGTTTTCATGAAATATCTTGGGGCATTAAAGGCAGGAAGTACAATAGCGCATACCTGGGCAATGATCCAAGCCACTAATAAATAGGTGATCGCTGATCTAAATACATTACGTCTTTTAAACTCTGCTATGTATTTTTTAAAATTCACTTTAAATCAACGTTAGTTTTTATGCAATAAAATCTAATTTTTACGGTAATAATTTCAGCAGGATTGGAGAGACTCGTGGAATCAGAATAGGGTTAAGACAGAAAGATGAGTATCCGAAATCATCAGCTTAATTAATATTAAAGATAGGGAAAATTATCTGACGATTGATTAAAAAATACGGAAACCTTTTGGATATTGACTAATAAAATGCTGATTTTGAGTGTTACAGCAACTTAATTTAATCGCTCAAATGCTTAGAAATAGTACAAAAAAGCGACTAAAAGGTAAGTGCTACATAATTTATGCGTAATTTTGTTTCAATACAAACCGCCAAACATTCGACAAAAGTATTGATTTGTCGGTAAATTCTTCGACTTTCCAGTCGCACAAATCTTGTAAAAAACCTTTGTGTATAACTAAAAAAAGAATTCTCACATGAAAAATTTCATAGTTGCAACTATTTGCACATTATTCATTTCACCAATCATTTTTGCCCAAGTGGGAACGAACGGTGACAACAGAAATGAAGAAGGAAGACCTGTAAAGGAATATAACCTTACTGTTGAACAAAATAAAATGACCCTTGGCGGTGTTACAGCCAATGCCATGACACTAAATGGAAGTATTCCCGGGCCGGTACTTGAATTTAATATAGGTGACCTTGCGGTAATTAACGTGACCAATAAAATGGATGTTGAAACTTCGGTGCATTGGCACGGGATCATTCTTCCAAACTTTTTTGATGGTGTTCCCTACCTTACCACACCTCCAATTAAACCCGGAACAACGTTTCAATACAGAATACCTATCAATCAATCGGGTACCTATTGGTATCACTCCCATACCATGTTACAGGAACAAAAAGGGGTGTATGGTGCTATTGTGATTCAACCCAAAAAGAAAACTTTGGAATATGACAAAGATTTGGTGATGGTTTTATCAGACTGGACCAATGAGAAACCGATGAATGTGCTGCGAAACCTTAAAAGAAGCAACGAATGGTATCAGATTAAAAAAGGAACAGCAGTTCCGTTGAGCAGTGCTATTGCCCAAGGAGGATTTGGTGCACAGCTTAAAATGTGGCGCGATCGTATGGAAGGGGCCGACATTGCCGATATTTATTACCCTGCATTTTTAAGTAATGGAAAAAAACAGGCCGAATATCCTGATTTTAAGTCAGGTGAAAAAGTCAGGCTTAGGTTTATAAATGCTGCTGCCTCTACTTATTATTGGATGGATTTTGGCGCAGGAAATCCAATGCTGGTTGGAAGCGACGGCGTTGATGTTAAACCCGTACACAAAAACAGATTTCTCTTTGCCATTGCCGAAACCTATGATGTGATTGTAACCATTCCGGAAGGCAAGCTCGAAATTATTGCCACGGCTCAGGATGGCTCCGGCTACACGACCATACATTTGGGAAGTGGGAAATTATTCGCCGCACAAGTAATTGACAGGCCCGATAAGGTGGCTATGATGAAGCAAATGGCAAAAATGGATATGAAAATGGGGGCACCTGCTTTAACAGGAAATAAAAAGAAGAACACCCCACAAGTCCTGATGAAAAAATATGGCATGAAAATGAAGATGGATATGGACAATGGCCAAATGAGTAAAAAAGACACTATGCCAATGAAGGATGAAATGTCGATGGGACACATGAAACCTGACACTATGAAAAAGAAAGACACCGGCGATTTCACCCACCATGAACGCATGACTCATTTTAACTACAATTTCCTTGAAGCAACAGAAAAAACAAACTTTAATAAGGATATACCGGTAAATGAAATGCTTTTAAACCTTACCGGTAATATGAACCGATACGTATGGAGTTTAAATGGCATTCCGCTTTCAGAAACCGACAAAATTAAAATTAAAGGAGGAGAAATTACCCGCATTACCCTAAACAACCTCACCATGATGCATCACCCGATGCACCTTCACGGTCATTTTTTCAGGGTTATCAACGAAAATGGTATGCATTCACCATTAAAGCATACGGTAAATGTACCCCTAATGCAAAAAGTAATCATTGAGTTTTACAATGAAGAATATGGCGACTGGTTTTTCCATTGTCACATACTTTACCATATGATGGGTGGTATGGCCCGGGTATTTAGTTATGATACACCAGGGGATGATCGAATGAAAGATTTCCCCGTAAAAGAACTTATTGATGAAACAGACCAATATTTTTCCTGGGGTTTAGCTGAATTAAGTTCTAATTTCTCTGAATTAAGACTTACATCCAGCAGTATTCGTAATGAATTTAATTTACGCGTGGAAAGCGATTATAACCAGAATTCAGAAGTAGAATTTAGCTATGACCGATATTTGAATGACTGGGTACGAATTTATGCAGGGGTCAATACTGAAAATGAAATCCCC
>JAWOHJ010000201.1:0-6637 GCA_046485225.1 Lutibacter sp.
TTCAGGGCAGCCTTACTCTTTATTTTTATTTATATATCATAAGATTTACAAGACCCTTACTGCTTTCACAAATCTGCGTGCGTAGCTCTCTTTTTTCAGACTTGTAACAATTACTTTCATTTCACGGCCAGAAGATGCGTGGATAAAATCGCTTTCATTTCCCTTCGGATTTGTAACGATACCCAAATGACCTATTACATTTCTGCTGGGACTCAAAAACACCAGAATATCTCCCTTTCTTACACTGTCAATAGCGATTTCTTTACCAAAATTTTTAAATTGAGATGAACTTCGTGGAACCTGAATTTCAAAATTCTTAAAAACATAGTAAACAAATCCTGAACAGTCAAACCCATTCTTTCCATTTCCGGCAAAAACATAAGGTGTTCCTAATAATTTCATTCCAAAGTTCACAATGTTTTCTTCTATGGAATCTTTACTCATCATTGGTTTTACCATTATTTTTTTGACAATAGTTTCATTTCTTTCAGACAAACTCTCATTTTCTCTTGATGAAGCGTAAGTTTGGACGCCCAAAACAATTATCAATAAACTTATGATTGATGCAAATTTAAGAAGAGGTATCTTTTTAAAGGTCATAAAAACTGAATTAACAAACTGTAGGTTCTAAAATACGTGCACAGGTATCATAAATTATTTACTTCAACAAATAAGTTGATGTGCTACATCTGTATTACAATTTGTAAACTTAACTAAATTTAGATGAGTTGAGGTGAAAAGAAGTGAAAAAAGCTTTACTAATTTTAATTAAGGGTGTTTTATATTTTTTTAAAATATTAATTTATGAAATCGACAAGTGAAAAATCTTTTATGAATGGGGAATTATGTGTAGATATAAACAAGGACCATTACCACACCTACCAGCACCAATAATTTATTTAAAAACACTATCTTTTCATCAAGTGAAGCTATTTTTTTTTCGTATTGCGCTAATCGAAAAGTGATATAATCTAAATCTTTTTCCACGAATCCCAATTTTAAAACTCCAAATATTTGCGGGGCAACAAATAATAATTAATTAACTGTTAAAACTTATGGGGTTATTTTGGGGGTTTTAGGGTTAGGGGTATTTATCCAAACTTTTTTGGCGTTCTCATATTTTCGTCCATTTCTTTTTTTAGATCAACCGCCTGTATATAAATGGATAATTTGCTTCTCACAAAATATAAAATGACCAGAATAAGTACCAAAAAAGGTACGGTATAAATAAACTCTACTTCATCCATATAGTTTTCACTATCATTAACAACCGAAATAAGTTGGAATAGATAAACAGATATTGGGATAATCAACGCATGTACCCACCAGGTTTTATTGGTGACGAACCAAACAAATAAAAGTAATAAGGGAACAAATTTAGAAAATAATGCGTAGATAAACATTTGTGCAGTGGCATAATACCCTCCTTTTACAGATCCAAAAATAGTATCCCAATTTTCTATATCTCCAGGTACACTTTGGTAAAAATATAGCAAATATGGCGAGAAAATGATAAGTATCACCATAAAACTGCCAAGTAACAAGGATGTTCTTTTATTGTCTTTCATTATAAAATTGGGGTTATGAATTTCAAATATAATTCAATAAATCTGATTTTGCAACTTTTATTCAACACAAAAACCACAATAAAAAATTTATTGTGGTTTGCATTAATTTAAAATAAATAAATGACTTTTAAATGATTATTATCCGTTTCTAGGAATAATCAATTGCGATTTTAAAATAGCTTGATGTTTTTCTGAGCCTGTATAGCTAATAACTGTTATTGCAACAAATGCAGCTACAAGTAGCAATCCGAAAATTAATTTCAATTTTTTCATGTTAAATAAGAATTAAATGATTAGTAAGAACATCAAATATATAATAAATCTAACATAAAGACAAAAAAATTCCGCATTTTTTCTAAATAATTTTAGAAAAAATGGGTTTAAAAAGCTATTTTTCTCATATTTCACAAGGGTTAAGCCCTATGTTAAAACAGATAAAATACTTTTAATTTTACTGAATAAAACTACTATTTTGGAGATTTTAAAAGCTAAAATTGATTTTTTACGTGATAGAAACGGGTATTTTTATCGTACAAATCAACTAATTGCAAACCCTCTCCGTAAAAATTTGCAATCTTAGGGACGCTCTTATGGTACAAATGTAAAATATAAATTTTATATGTGCAAGAAAATTTGCGAAATATTATATAAAGTATGTATTTTATGTAATTAAACGTGTATTTTGTTTATTTATTCGCGTAAATGGTTGCTTTATTGCCGCGTGAAAATCCAATCAGACAAATGCCAAATTCTTTGGCGAAATCTACAGCTAAAGTAGAACAGGCAGACACCGCAACCACAATAGGGATTTTAGCGATAAAGGCTTTTGAGATAATTTCATAGGAAACTCTGCCGCTGACAAGCATCACAAAAGATTCCTTTAATTGGTTTGCATTTAGCAATTCGCCAACAACTTTATCTACGGCATTGTGCCTTCCAATATCTTCCTTTAATGAAATAATTTCATATTCTTTGTTGAAGATGGCAGCTGCGTGAGAACCACCGGAAATTTCGAATGTTTCCTGTTTCAGTTTCATCTCATCAAACATAGCTTCCATCCTTGTAATGTCGAAAGCCAGTTTGTTTGTTAATTTGTCACCGGTATAATTTAGGTCTTCCAATTTTTGTTTACCGCAAATGCCACAAGAAGAAACCGAAAGTAAGGTACGTTTGTTTAAATAGCCTTTACCAAGTTGTTTTTTCGCGATGCAGGCATTAAGAATGGAAAATCCGTTATCACGTTTTTCAACCACTTCAAAGGTTAAATTTTCTTTTCCTTTATAAATATCTTCCGCATATAGCAATCCCCTAATCAATTCAACATCGTCGCCTGGCGTTCGCATAACCACCGTATAAGGTTCAGTATTTATATTTATTTGTAACGCAGCCTCAACCACCAAAGCATCAGTTACTTTTTGAGGAACGCCGTTTGTAAGTTGTAAACCTTCGTAATTTAATGTCTGCATTTATTATTGTCAAGTTGAAATGTTATTCGTTAAATGTTATACGTTAAATGTTATACGTTAAATGTTATACGTTAAATGTTATTCGTTAAATGTTATATGTTAAAAGTTGGATTATTTTAAGGTCAACGTTATTTAGACAATCGACAACCTGAAACCTGAAACTTGAAACCTGAAACTATTTCAATTTTAAACCTTCTCAAAATCAACGGCAACCACTTTGTATTCGGGCGTCATGGTTTCTTTGTCTCCAACGCTTCCTGTGATCAGATTGATAAATACTTCAGGTTGGTGAAAAGTCGTTCTTAAAACGCCTCTTTTTACTGTTTTAGCATACTTTACAGGAATGTTAACACTTCCCCTGTCGGAAAACAGGTTAACAATGTCACCATCTTTTATTCCTTTGGCCAAAGCGTCTTTCGGATGCACTTCTAAAATGTCTTTTCCCAAGATAAGTTGATTGTCGGTTCTGCGCGTCATAGTGCCCGAATTGTAATGTTCCAATTCTCTTCCGGTGGTTAATATAAAAGGATAAAATTTTCCGTGAGAAACAATTTCTGGGGATTCTTCAAAATCGAAATGGTGAAATGTGCCTATTCCTTTTTTGAAATTGCCACCAATATGAAGCATTTTTGTATCGGTTCCATCTTCTTTAATCGGCCATTGCAATCCGTTATCACCCAATCTTTCCCATGTCAACCCTTTCATAAAAGGAATGACATCTGCAATTTCTTCAATAACTTTTGAGGCATCATAAGTCAAACCGGTTGGTTGGTCGTAACCCAATCTGTTCATCACATCGATAATTATTTGTCCGTCGGGTTTTGTGTTTCCTATGGGTTCAATTACTTTATTCACGCGTTGTACCCGGCGTTCTCCGTTGGTGAAAGTACCGTTTTTTTCAAAATAGGAGGAAGCAGGCAGCACCACATCAGCCATTTCTGAAGTTGCGGTCATAAATAATTCCTGCACCACAATTAATTCTAATTTTTCAAAGGCTTTTATGCTGTGATAGGAGTTCGGATCTGTCATAATGGTGTCTTCTCCCATAATGTACAAGGCTTTAATTTTTCCGTTGATGGCGGCATCCAGCATTTGAGGAATTTTCAATCCCGTGCTTTCCGGCATTTTTTCAATCCCGTATTTTTGTGCATAATATTGCTGAACATCGGGTTTGCTGACATCCATATAGCCTGCTCCCTGATGCGGTTGCACGCCCATATCCGCAGAACCCTGCACATTATTTTGTCCGCGCAAAGGATTTAAACCAACCCCATTTCGCCCAACATTGCCTGTCATCATCGCTAAATTAGACAGCAACATCACGGTTTTGCTTCCCTGAAAATGCTCCGTTACGCCCAAACCATGAAATTCCATCGCTCTTTCTGCGGATGCATAAGCAATCGCGGCATCTCTTACTGATTCCTTGGAAACGCCCGTAAGTGTTTCCAGTTCATCCATATTTAGCTGTTCCACATGGTTTTTAAATTCTTCATATTTCTCCGTGTAAGATTCTATAAAATGCTGATTTACCAAACCTTCTTTTATGATATAATAAGACATCATATTAAGCACAGCCACATTGGTTCCCGGCCTGATTTGAAGGAAATGAGTCGCCAAATCGGCCAAACTCGTTCTAATCGGATCAACAACGATAGAAGTGATGCCTTTCATAAACGCCTGCTTAATTTTAGCGCCTGTAACCGGATGACCTTTAATTGGATTTGCCCCGAAGAGAAAAATAGCATCGGTTTGTTTTAAATCTTCTATGGAATTTGTTGCAGCACCGGTTCCGAAAGCTTTTTGCATTCCGAAAGCAGTAGGCGCGTGGCAAACACGTGCACAACCATCAATATTGTTGGTGCCTACGGCTACACGAATCATTTTTTGCATCAAATAATTCTCTTCATTGGTGGCTCTTGAGGAAGAAATCCCGCCAATGGCATCTGCGCCATATTTATTTTTGATGTCGGTTAATTTCAAAGCAATAAAATCATAGGCTTCATCCCAGGTAACCACTTCAAATTTGCCGTTCTTTTTGATCATAGGCTCCCGCAACCTGTCGGGATGGTCGTAAAACTGAAAAGCAAAACGCCCTTTTAAGCAGGTATGTCCCTGATTTACTTCAGCAGTTTCCGGAGCTTGAATTCCTCTGATTTTTCCATCGATAACGGCAACTTCTAACTGACAGCCAACACCGCAATACGTGCAGGTGGTTCGCACGGTTTTATCCGGAATTAAGGTTTTGGTTTCATATTTATCGGTCAAAGCTTCGGTCGGACAAGTTTGCACGCAGGCACCACAAGAAACACAGGCCGATTCGTTAAAACTAGTGTCGAAACCTTTGATAATGTTGGTGGCGAATCCGCGGCCCGACATTCCCAAAATCATTTCTCCCTGAATTTCTTCACAAGCCCTCACACATCTAAAACAATTGATGCACTGCGATAAATCCGATTTTATATAAGGATGCGCGCGATCTGGCTGAATATCTAAATGATTTTTTCCTTGTGGATAGCGAATATTCGGAATTCCGATTTGCGCAATGGTTTCCTGAAAAGGCGTTGCTTTTTTTTCTGCGGAAGGAAAAATTTTATCTGAAGGATAATCGGTCAACATCAATTCGACAATATTTTTGCGAAGGCGTTTCATTTTTTCTGTGTTGGGATAAATATACAATCCCTCAGAAATAGGGGTGTGGCAGGAAGCCATCGTTTTTGTTGACCCATCTTTTTCACGCGCCACTTCAACCGAACAAACCCTGCATGAACCAAAATTTTCCAATCGGTCATCCTGACACATGGTAGGAATGGCATTTTTATTTTCTTCAATTCTTCTGACAAATTCCAGCATGGTTTCCCCTTGCAAAAATTCGTGTTCGATGTTGTTTATAAATGCTTTCATGGTCGTTTAGTTTGTAGTAAAATACTGTTTCAATTCGGCCTCAAAATATTGCAATGCATTTTTTACAGGCAACGGAATTCCGCCGCCCAAAGCACAAAGCGAACCAATTTCAAGGGTTTCCAATAAATCATCAAATAACTGGCGGTCAATTTTATAGTTTTCATGTTGCGCTTTTTGAAGCATCTCCATACCTCGGAAAGAACCGATTCTGCACGGATAACATTTTCCGCAGGATTCATCAGCAGTGAATTCCATTAAATGTTCCAAAAACTGAATCATCGGAAAATCCTTTGGAATGGAAACAACACTGGCGTGGCCCAATAAAAAGCCATTGTTGTTTAACGATTCAAAATCCAATGTTAATTCGTTAATTTTATCAAAAGGAACAATGCCGCCCAAAGGCCCGCCAATTTGGAATGCTTTTATTTCCGATTTTAATCCGTTCCCAAAAACCTCAAAAACAGTTTTCAAGGGCGTTCCCATTTCAATTTCATACATTCCAGGCGTGTTGAAAAAACTGTCCAAAGAAACCAGTTTGGTTCCGGTTGAATTTTCTGTTCCCAAAGCTTCATAAGCTTCTCCGCCATTTTCCAGAATCCAATGAATGTTCGCAAATGTTTCCACATTGCTTAAAACAGTTGGTTTCCCAAACAAACCGTATTGTGCGGGATAAGGCGGACGAACACGAACTTCCGGGCGTAA
>JAWOHJ010000007.1:0-10571 GCA_046485225.1 Lutibacter sp.
AGTATTTTATTTTCCTAAAAACGCCTATATTCAAGGATAATGAGTCTGTTTTTTATCAGAATTTATTATAATGACACTTTTAATGATAAATAAAATCAATATTGTAAAATATTTTACCAAACCTTGTTTTTTGTTTATATATTCGCACAAAAATTTAAATCAACAATTCAAAATTTTAAAAATGAAAAAAATACTTATCATCGCTTTTGCCATTGCATTGGCATCTTGTAACCAAACTAAAATAGCCTATATTGATGTTGAAGTTATCATGAAAGATTATAGCGCCACAAAAGCTTTAGAAGAAAAGCTAAAAGCAAAACAAGAAGTTTATGCAAAACAATTAGACAGCCTGCAAGGTCCTTTTCAATTAAAGGTTCAGGAATATTATAAAGTGGCTCCTCAAATGACACCTCAAAAAAGAGCGGAAGCAGAAGGCGCTTTGCAACAAGAACAACAATTTTTACAGGCTAAACAACAACAAGCCTCTGAAGAACTTCAAAAAGAAAATTTGGAAAACAGTGAAGCTTTAACCAAAAAAGTGGATAGTTTTGTGGCAGATTACGCTAAAGCCAAAGGATATCAGTTAATTATTGGCACATCAGGTAAAGGAACGGTGATGTATGGTGACGAAAAAATGAATGTAACCGCTGATATTTTAGAATTGTTAAATAAAGATTATTCAAAATAATAAATTTAAAATAACAATAAAAAAATCGTCTAAGAATTATTTCTTAGGCGATTTTTTTTTCAATTATAATCTGTAAAAAAGGACAGAAAACTAAAGTTCCACTTTGGTATAAATTACATCTCTTTCCTTTAAATATTTAAGGAAATAAAGAAAGCATTTTTCATGTTTTCCAACCAATTCTGGCGGGAACACACCTTTTTCCGTAAAAACACCTTCTAAAAACAGGTTGGCTGCCGCGGTGGCCGTATAACCTGTGGTTCGTGCCATGGACGAAGTATTTGTTTTTGGGCAAAATTCATCGTGTAAATTGTAAACAATGGTTTTGATTTCGCCAATTTTATTTATGCCTTTTAGTGTAATGCGCATCACTGTAATTTCTTCTTCCGTATCGCCCAATTTCCACTCGTTAAACAATATTTTTGATGTGAATTCTAAGGGAGAAACATCTGTTCCGTTGATATTTATTTTTTCTTCATTAAAAAATCCACTCTTTTTCAACACATTGATATATTCAATATGACCCGGATAGCGTAACGTTTTTTCTTTCATATTCGGGATATGCGCCATCGTGTAAATGATGGATCGCAATCCGTCCGAATTAAAAGATTCCAAAGTTCCAACGCCTTCAAAATCAACAAATTCAACATCAGATAATGCGTCTTTTACAACAACATTTCCGTTTTCCACATAACGGGCCGGACGTGTATATTCTTCAATAACGTCAACAGGCGAAAAAGGCGCTTTATAATTAAAAGGCCATTTTTTTATTTTTGGTAATCCGCCTACCAAACATTCAAAATCGGTAATGTTTAATTTTTCGTTGTAATAGCCCAAAATAACATTTCCCATTCCTGGCGCCACACCGCAATCTACAATGGCAGTCACCTTTTTTTGTTTGGCAAGCTCAAATAAGTCTAACGAGTTTTCTGGAAAAAATGAAATATCTATCACATTTTTACCGGCTTCAATAATGCTTTTTAACGTTTCAAAACCCAAAAATCCGGGAACGGCACAAATCACCAAATCGAAAGGGTTAATTGTTTTTTGAAGTGCGGTTTTATCGGTCACATCCAATACAATTGTGGTCAGTTTTTCGCATTTATTTACAGCTTTGTCCAATGCGTTTTTATTGAAATCGGTAAGTGTAACCGAATGATTTTTAGCCATATCAATGGCCATTGTGGAGCCAACCATCCCGGCGCCCAGTACTATAATATTGCTCATAAATGATTTAAATTTAAAATGAATAATCGATGAAATTAGAAAAAGGAAATTTAAGACTTAAGATAAGTATCTGTAAAATAATATGTTACAATCCAGGAATTAAAATCCACGGCATTTCAGAAAGTTCTTTAGTTTGGTACATTAACATACCCTAAACTTACAATTTATTTTGATGTAAATTAAGATTCCAGGTAAAATTTCCCCTGCCACGTATTTTTTTCAACCATTTTTTTGTCGATTTTGGTAACGATTTCGAAGTTTTTGAGACCATTCCATTTTGGCGCAATCAATAAATCGAAAGGCGCTTCGCTCGCAAACCGTTCAATGCTGATATCCGGCCGTAAATAACCCACAAAATCGCTCATAAAATCGATGTATGCTTCTGCTGTAAACAGGTTAAAATCTTCCGGATTTCTTTTGTATTGGACTGCCATTATCGAATTTTTGACAATTTGTAAATGGTGCATTTTTAACGCTTGAATGGGAAGTTTGGAGATTTCTGTTGCGTGATTCTGCAATTCTTCTTTGCTTTCTCCCGGCAAACCAATAATTAAATGGGCGCCCAAATGAATTCCTTTATTGGCGCAACGTTCAAAAGCAACCTGTGTTTCTTCAAAAGTGTGGCAGCGGTTTACCTTCAGCAAGGTTTTGTTAAGGGTGCTTTCAACGCCAAATTCTAAGGATATAAAGTGTTTTTTTGATAAAAATGACAGATAATCAATCACTTCTTCTGAAATACAATCGGGTCGGGTTCCAATTACCAATCCGATCACGTTAGGGAAATGCAAGGCTTCATCGTACATTTTTTTGAGCGATTCAATATCGGAATAAGTATTTGTATAGGCCTGAAAATAAGCGAAATACTTTTGAGATTTGTATTTTTTGTCAAAAAATGAAATTCCCTCTTCTAATTGTTGGGTAATGGTTTTTGTTGATTCACAATAAGACGGATTAAAAGTGTCGTTGTTGCAATAGGTGCAGCCACCATAGCCTTTTGAGCCATCTCGGTTCGGACAGGAAAAACCAATATCCAACGATATTTTTTGAACCCTTTCCCCAAAAGTTGATTTAATGAATGAGCTATAATCGAGATAACGTTTTCCGGTGAATTGCATCTAAAAGATTTGTGATGCAAAATTATCAAAAGATTTGGATTGGGTTTGCTGAAATGTTGAAAAGTTAAAAGTTTATATGTTAATCAGAAAATGAACATCAATTTACAAATGAAACGTTTGAAGAAATTACATATTTCCAGCTTTCTTACGGTTAAATCATTAAAAATTTATCTGTTTTTTCAATTCACATTTTAATTTTTATTGTTCGTTTTTCTAACCTGTTTTCGCCATAAAAAATAGAAAATAATCACAACTATAGGCAGAACAATAAAAGCAATGACATCAAACAAATTATTGAGATCTATAGGCGTATTATCCTGCGGATTTTGCGAATGTGTGGGTCGCTGTCCGTAAATTAATCCGGTAAAAAAAAAGAGCACTATATTTCTAAATTTAAAAAATGATGTTAGCATAAACGAAGTTTTTAATTGATTTTTCAAGATAATTAAAATATTTCATTTTAAATCACTGAAATTTTTATTAACATAAGTTTATTACTTAATTCAGCATTGCAAAATAAAATATTTAACAAGTTTTTCTTATTTAGCCAGTGTTTTTTTGTGGCTAAAAACGTTAAAAATTTCTTTATTTTATCAAATCACTTTCGATTTTAATTTAATTCAAAAACACCAAAAATCCTACTTACATATCTTGAAAAGCGATGGTAATCCAAACGCTGTCTTCATAGATATCAACCGCCAATACACGAACTTTTTCTCCGGCCAAAATGTATTTATCATAAATCGCCTGTTTGTCATCAACATCATAAACCTGCACCGCATTGATGGCCGATAAAATATCGCCTTTTTTGGGAAGTTCTCCATCACTTTGTCCATATTGCATTGTTCCGTCCATTCCTGTATAGAGGTTTTTGGTAAAATGAAAATTTCTTTTTGGTTTTTCAAAAACCACCAAGCCTTCATTTGGCATTAAGGCATTTATGGAATCTTGCGCGGCTTCATAATATAGATCTTCATCGCCATATTTATAAATATAACTTAAATAGGTATCAACTGATTCAGAATTTAATGCTTTATTCCAATCCGAATTTTCACTTTGTTCAATGCTCACTTCAGTTTCGTCTGTGCTGCCACTGCTGCATTGGTCAATCAACATAAATAAAAGAATAATGCCAATGGCGCCGCTTAAAACATACCAAACTACTTTTGGTTTTTTCATAAAGGCCGGAGCTATTGGAACCCGGGAATTGTTACCCGCTGTTTTTTGTGCTGGAGCTGCACCCGGAATGTGAACTTCCGCGGCATCTAAATCTTCCATTAACTTGTTAACGGCCCAATCAAAATCTTGCGTAAAATCCACATATTGGTGTCGCGCCAAACGCATAGGCACTTCACAGGGTTCAATTAATATGGGCGATATAATTTTTCCCAGGCTTTTTGCGTAGGACATTTCGTCTTTTACATTATTAGAAGCGACAGATGTTTTAGACATCACAATTAGAAACACATCAGCAGCTTTTATTTGCACTTCTAAAGTGTTGTCCCATTGTTCTCCGGTTCGTATGTTCTTGTCGAACCAAACATCAGCTCCTTTTTCCCTGAGCGCATCTACAAGGGTTGCTATATAATCCAGATCTGCCCGTGAATAACTTAAAAATATTTTTTTCTTGGTTGCCATAATTTGTTTTTTTAGTTAGTATTTTAGTTGGTATGATTTTTTAAAAATATCGTTGTCGCATACATACAATTCTCCAGTTACGCCTATCATTAACCAGTCTCCTGCTTTGCCTTTCATAACGCCTTCCATAGTTTCCACTTCAAAGGATTCCATAATTTGAGAGCATTGAATTGGAATTGGTTTTTTTACTGCAGTTTTAAATACCAATTTTGGCAGTTCTTGTTGGTTAAATTTTAGCATATTTAAAAAATTAAAACGAATTTAAGTTAAAAATTTGATTTTCAGAAACTTGGTAAAATCATCTTCTTCTGTGTTCATTAAATTGGTATAAGCCACAAAAGCATTGGTATGTATGGATATTTTTTCTCGAATTCCTGCTGCTTCCGCTGCCAGGGAATAATATTCTTTGGCTTTTTCAAAGTTGCCGCTGTACATTGCCGCTTCTGCTATAGTTGCGTTTTTCCACAGACTGCTAAAGGAATCTTTTTCAGCTGAATCTATGGCTTGCTGTGCATATTCGCGCATTTTATTTTTGTCTTCTTCAACCACCAAACTCAAAAATGCCAAATTAATGGCGTGGTAATAAATTTGTTCGTTTTCCTTCTTTTCAGATGAAATTTCAAGTCCTTTGCCGTAATATTCCATCGATTTTTTCCCGTCTTCCTCCAAAAAAGTTTGGAGATATCTTCTTTTAAGCCTTCCGCCCAAAACGCCCATTAAATCTGTATTCTCTTGAGACAGCGGATGATTAAGCAAAATATCCATCACTTCTTCATTCCGGTCCAATCCTTCCAAGGCAAAAAGCAGTTGCTTTAAACCCTTTGCATTTAAAGTGTCTTTGGTTGGCAGTAATTTTTTTACGACTTCATTATACTGGCCCAATAAATTATTGATTTCTTCCTGATTGGTATACAAATTGTGAAATTCATTGTTGTTCAAGGTATCTATAATTAATTGGTAACTGTCGTTTTCCTTGCTGGTTGGCTGCACCATAGAAAAATGATTTCCGGCTACAGTTACCCGATACTTATCTTCAAAAGGAGCGAAAATAGTTTGTAGGGGCATATCTTTATCATCTGTCCCTGCAACAGCTTTAAAACTAAAAGGAATTCCTTCGGAAAATATTTTTTGCCAATCACTGCGCAATTTTTTAATAAAAGGCGCTTCATTTTGAAGATCTGCCCAGCGGTTGTCTGCTATTTTTGATGATTCATTGTTTAGGCCGTTGCTGGGTGTGCCAAAAAGCAGCACGTGCGTAATTCTGTCTAAATCATTTTTCTCGAGTGCTAACAAAGCTTTTTGCACGCTCAATCCGCCTAAACCGTGGGCAACAATGGCGATGCGTTTGTATTTGCCGTATTTGTGGTTTATGGATGCCGAAAGGTAATCTGCAACTCGATTAATATCTTCAACTGATGCCCAAACTCCTTTTCCCATTTGTGGTTTCACATTTTCTGAATAGCCAAGCGGAAACATATCCCAGCCCAGCATTTCAGGATCTTCCAAAATATAATGTTGAATTGCATCAAAAGTGTTGGCTGATACTCCTGAAAATCCGTGAACAAACAAAACCGCGTTCACAGCAGCTTCCCGTTCCCTGAAATTGGTGACAATTTCTTTTCCAACAGCTTTTGATGTGTTATTAACAACTGCAGTTGAAGCAGTTGCCTTGAACAGCTTTTCTTTTGGAAGCTTGCTTAATATAAAATCGTCATACATTTGAATGTTCACAAAAGGCCGTTGTATGGGCTTTCTTTCAGGAACTTTTTTCATTAAGTAATTGATTACGTCTGTCATACGAACGTAAGGCTCCTCAAAAAACATCCTTTGTTCGCCTTTTAATGCTTCAATTAAACACTTGGTAAACAAGCTTAAGGAGTCGCCCGGAAGAATATATGATTTTTCCTCTGACCTGCAAGAAGTAAGAAATGACATTCCTTTTCCGTCATCAATTTTTTGGGCCAAACCTTCCGGATTTCTTAACCGGCTTTTTAATTCTGTTGTATCAATTTCAGGACCTGATTTTGTCATTCCTTCCGCATGGCAGCAATCTAAAAACAGAATAATTCGCTTTGATTTTAGCTCATTTATTTTTTCTTTTAGCTCTACTGCCCGCACCCAAGTTTTTTCAAAATTCTCAATGGTGCAATCATTTGGCTGCAAAAAATAATGCCTGTTATTTTGTGATTCAGGTTTTAATTTAGCGCCTGTTTTTCGGCTTGCAATAAGATCATTGTCTGTAAAAGTGCCTCCGTGTCCTGAATAAAACAAAAATATGGAAGCGTCTTCATCGGTTTTGGCAATTAATTGGTCAAACGCGTCCAAAATATTTTTTCTGACGGCCAATTTTTCAGTTAACAGCGTAATATTTTCTTTATTATAACCCGCTATTTTTTTATTTGAAAGGATATCATAAACAGCTTGCGCATCTTTCACGCTTTCGGGCAAATCGTGGCCAACACCAATAATTATTGCGTATGAGTTTTTTAAAGCATTCATATTTTAAGCCTATAAAGCATTGTACATTTTTTTTATGATGTCCATTTGAGATTGGGAAATATCCATTCTTGCCATATTTACCAGTTTTAACAAGGATTTGGTGAGTTCACTTTTTTGTTTGGAGATAACGCCTTTTTCCTCCAATGCATTACAAAGAAAAATTCCGCTTTTATCAGAAATATCAATTCCTTCTTCTGATGCAAGGTCGATTAAGGCTTTGTCAAGACTTTGTTTTATGGTCATCAATTGTTGAAATGGCGGCTCATTTGAAGTGTTTTCAATGATGAAAGAAGATTTTTCTTTGCCCATTATTTCTGGCCTGTTTATTTCGAATGTTGATTTGGTGGCTTCCAGTTCTTTTTCAAAAGACATCGCAATTCCTGAGCTGTCAACTTTTAAGGTTCCCAATCGCTGAAAAACGCCCGCAAAGCTTTTTCTGAAATAAAATAAAATCATAAATAACGTTAATGGCCAAATAATAACTTCAATTAATTTTATGGTCAATTCAAAATTTGCGGTAGAAGAATTTTCTTGGATCATAAGCATGTAATATTTGGTTAGTACCAATAATTTAAAATATTTTTAAAGGAAGGGGTGTCTTTATATTTCATAAAATGAGGGTCGTTTTGAAAAGTTTGCGATGTGAACAAAAAACCTCTTGCCACGGATTTGTTCAAATATTTTTCCATTTCTGTTTTATTGTCTGAAACCGCGTAAAACTGGGCAAGAGCATAATCAATGCTTCCGAATTGATAACGATCCCGCAAAGCTTCTAAATTTTTAAGGTATTTTTCAGCTTGTTTTTCGTTGTTCATTTTAAAACTGCAAATGGCAAGTTTTGAAAGGAAATCAATATTTTCCCGATTTTGTGTGTGTAATTCTTTCCATATTTTTTCAGCTTCCGCGAAGTCATTTTTAAAATATAATGCTTCAGCCAGCATTGTTTTTTCTGAAGTGTTGTTTTTGAAATTTATTATTTTAATGAAATATTCATTTGCTTTAGCTGTGTTTCCCATTAGTAAATATTCCTTTGCAGTGAACAAACATAAATCCTGATAGGTTTCCAATTTGTTCAAAATTTGCAATTTATTTAACAATACATCAATTTTTGAGTCATTTTTTGACCGAACATAAGAAGCAATCAATGGTTTTTTTAGAAACGGATTTTCAACTGCTCCTATCATCGGTTCAAGAAGTTGAATTACCTCATCATATTTTTTTAATTCAACATCAGCCAAAGCCTTAACATAAACGCGACTTATGCAATCTTGGCAATTTTGAATATCCATACTGTCCATTTTTATAGCATTAAAAATAGGCTCCACTGCTTTCGGTCGATTTACAAACTGTAAGGCCACCACCATTGCACTTTTGTTCGATTTAAGGTCGAAAGGCGCCATGGCATATTCCTGTAAAATAGTTTGGTAAACTTTTTTATTATTTCCTGCCAATAAGGCCCGGTAACTATTTAATAAGTTAAGCTGTCTTTTGTTCTGTTTTGAATCGGGTTCTATTGCATTTAACAAAGAATCGGCTTTTTGGAAATTGCCGTAGTTGTAATAATAGGCAACCCTAAGCACTTTTGGTTCAAAATAATCATTATCCGCTTTAATGGCTTTGTTTAAAAGATCAATGTGCTTTTCACTTTCATCGGTAATTTTCGCTTCCAGCACATATTTGTAAGCATCATATTTGGGTGGTTTTTCCTGCAGCATTTCTTTTTTTTGTCCTTCCGTCATTAAAAATCCAAGAATTTGATCTTTTAGCTCATCAATACATTTTAAAGCATCATTAGTGCTACATTCACTTGTTTCAAACGCAATGAGTGTTTCATCTTTATTTCCGTCTTTTATAGTGGATTGAAAAAGCAATTTGTTGTTTTTCAAATAAAAATTACCCGAAATAATCTTGCTTGGCATCAGGTATTCTTTTACCAAGGAATTAACGCCTCCATTTGTGTTCTTTATTTTTAAAGCGCTTGCATATTCATCAACCACCTCATTGGAAATTACTTGTCCGGCTTTATTCTCCGTAATTCCGTGCATAATCCAGTCGGCAGTCATTTTACTTATAATGTCATAAGCCCCATCACCCGTATTGTTACCAAATTTTAAAACTGCTATTTTATCGCTTTGTTTCACCTTTGGTAAAGCAATTTTTTTGACAAAATTATTGTTGATAATGAGCAATACAGCAACAAGGTTGATTACCGAGATAACACCAAGTGATGAAAAATAACCTTTTTTGAATGCAGCTTTTTTCTTTTTTTCAATATCATCCAAGTCAATTATTTCATTTTCAAGCGGAATAACAAAGGCTTTCCAGATGTATAAAATATAGAAAGGAAAACTTATAAGCAGCAGTATAATAAGATAAGTAATTGTTTTTTCGGGCAATCCCAGAGGCTTCCATACCAAGGCCGAAACCTGCAACAAAACCCAAGCCGAAACCACATAAATGGAGAGCATTTTAAAGACTTCCTTGTCATGGCATTGCTTAAAAAAGGATCTTAGGTTCATTGTAATTGTTTAGTTAGTAGCGTTCTAAATTAATCAAATTTAGAAATAAACATATAATTATTTAATTTTTTTTTATTTCACTTAAAAATAATTACTAACTTTATTTTATTATTCTAACTAAAAATATACATTAAAATGGCACCAGAAAAAAAACCAGAAAAAAAAACAGCCGCGAAAGCGAAGCCAGCTAAAAGTAAAACTGTTAAAGATACAGGTAAATCCAAACCCGGATTAAATATCAATCCGAAGTAAAAAAGGAATTTTTAAGCTAATTTTCAGCCTCTTTCAAATAGAACAATTTTGAAAGGGGCTTTGTTTTGCCAATCTAATGGTAAGTGAAGCGCAATAAATCTCTGTTTATTCCCTAATTTTGCGCCGCACCAAAAAACGCAAAATGACTTATAAATTAATTTGTTCTGATATTGACGGCACGCTCTTAGACAAAAACAGGGAATTGTCGGAAATGACAATCAGAGAAATTCAGCGTGTTTCTCCCATTCCTTTTGTGCTCATTTCTTCGCGTATGCCAAAAGCGATGCGGCATTTGCAAAAGCAGTTGGGAAATGAAACCGCGCCGATAATTGCCTATAATGGCGGATTGGTGTTGCACAACAATCAGGTTTTGCACTCTACTTTTATAAACAATGCTGTATTGGAAACCGTTATTCAATTGTGCGAAAAAACCACGATTCATTTAAGTTTGTATCACCAAGACGAGTGGTTTGTGCCAAAAATGGATTTTTGGGCGAAAAGAGAATCAGAGAACACCAAAGTTACGCCTAACGTAAAATCGAGCAAATCCGTTTTGTCCCAATGGAAAAATGAAGGGAAAGGCGCCCATAAAATAATGTGTATGGGCAATGAAGATGAAATTGATGTTTTGTATAA
>JAWOHJ010000047.1:0-5364 GCA_046485225.1 Lutibacter sp.
AACGCATAGTACCACCATAATTGGTGATATTTTTTTGTTCTTCCATTAAATCAATAACGGGATACAAAGTATTGCTGTTCATTTCTGTTGAATTGGCGCCTGTTAATCCTAAAACATTTCTTGCATACTCAATAACAGCCATTTGCATTCCCAGGCAAATACCGAAAAAAGGTATATTGTTTTCACGCGCAAACTTTACGGCTTCAATTTTTCCTTCAACACCTCGTTCCCCAAAACCTGGAGCAACTAAAATTCCGTTTAAATTTTTTAACAATTCAGGAACATTTTCTACCGTCAATGCTTCTGAATGAATCCAAGTGATGTTCACTTTTACTTCATTTTGTGCACCTGCGTGAATAAAAGCTTCAGAAATGGATTTATAAGCATCGTGCAGTTCCACATATTTTCCTATCAACCCAATTTCAACGCTATTTTTCGGATTTTTAAATCGCTTTAAAAAATCGTTCCATAATTTTAATTCAGGTTGTTTGTCGTTTGGCAGTTGCAATTTTTTCAGCACAACAGTGTCCAATCCTTCTTCGAGCATAAAATTTGGAACATCATAAATAGTTTCAGCATCTATGGATTGGATAACATCTTCTTTTCTTACATTACAAAAAAGTGCCAGTTTGTTTTTTATGGAATCGGAAATTTCATGTTCTGTTCTGCAAACCAAAATATCCGGACTTACACCGCTTTGCATCAGCATTTTAACAGAGTGTTGTGTAGGTTTTGTTTTTAATTCGCCGGCAGCGGCTAAATATGGAATTAAAGTTAAATGAACAACAATGGCATTTTCATGGCCCATTTCCCAAAGCAACTGACGAACAGATTCTACATACGGCAACGATTCAATATCGCCAACTGTGCCGCCTATTTCGGTAATCACAATGTCAAATTCACCGGTATTTCCTAAAATTTGAATGCGATGCTTAATTTCGTCGGTAATGTGCGGAATAACCTGTACCGTTTTACCTAAAAATTCGCCTCGGCGTTCTTTTTCTATGACAGATTGGTAAATTCTTCCGGTGGTTACATTGTTTGCCTGTGAAGTTGGAATATTGAGAAAACGTTCGTAATGACCCAAATCCAAATCGGTTTCTGCACCATCTTCCGTTACGTAGCATTCGCCGTGTTCGTAAGGGTTTAAAGTTCCCGGATCTATATTGATATAAGGATCAAGCTTTTGTATGGTGACAGAGTAGCCTCTTTCTTGTAATAATTTTGCTAAAGAAGCTGCGATAATTCCTTTTCCTAGTGAAGAAGTAACGCCTCCGGTTACAAAAACATATTTGGTGTTTTTCATTATTCGTAGGTTTTGGCAAAATTACATTTAATGTTTTAGTCTACAAAAACAAACCTTCAATTTTTGGAAAAAATTGAAGGTTTGTTTTTTAATCGAAATTTAAAGAATAATTACTTCTTTTTGCTTCTGATCATCATTTCAAGCATATCCCACATTTCTTTAGGAATATCTTCCAGCATATTAAATTCTCCGGCGCCTTTTAGCCATTCTCCGCCATCAATCGTAATAACTTCTCCATTAATATATGCCGAAAAATCACTCATTAAATAAGCGGCCAAATTTGCCAATTCCTGATGTTCGCCAACGCGGCCAACCGGAACTTTCTTTTTCATATCAAACTTATCTTTCAAATTTCCAGGCAACAATCGGTCCCAGGCGCCTTCAGTAGGAAACGGGCCAGGAGCGATGGCGTTTGAACGAATTCCGTATTTTGCCCATTCAACGGCCAAAGAGCGCGTCATTGCCAACACGCCGGCTTTTGCGGTTGCGGAAGGCACAACATAAGCAGAACCTGTCCAAGCGTAAGTGGTCACAATATTTAAAATGGTTGATTTTGGCTGTTTGATGTCAATCCAATGTTTTCCAAATGCCAAAGTGCAATTCTTGCTTCCTTTTAATACGATATCAATAACAGTATCAAAAGCGTTGGCCGACAAGCGTTCTGTAGGACTGATAAAATTTCCTGCTGCGTTGTTTAAAAGTCCGTCAACTTTCCCAAACTTATCCAATGTTGCCTGTAATACAGCTTCAACTTCGGTGTAATTTCTTACATCACATTGCACTGCCAAAACGGTTCCTCCGGTTTTTTCCTCCAATTCTATCTTGGCTTTTTCTAATCTCTCCATATTTCTGGAAGTGATGACAACGTGAGCGCCAAGTTCTAAAAAATAAGTGGTCATCGCTTTGCCTAAACCGCTTCCGCCGCCAGTGACAACAATAACTTGATCTTTTAAACTTCCTTCTTTAAGCATTGGTTTGGTATACATATTTCTTATAATTTTAGTTTGTATAAAAGTAGTTTTTTTTTCAAATTCAGGGTTTAAAATAAAAATATTATTTTTTTTAGATTCTATTTGTTAAAAACAAAAGTAATTGTATATTTGCCAACGCTTTTAAGGAGAGGAATTCCAAAGAAAGCAACAACAGAAGAACCACTATTTTAAAGATATTTGTAATGAGTAAAAGAACATATCAGCCATCAAAAAGAAAAAGAAGAAATAAGCACGGTTTTAGAGAACGTATGGCTAGTGCAACAGGAAGAAAAGTGTTGGCAAGAAGAAGAGCTAAAGGAAGAAAAAGAATCAGTGTATCTTCTGATCCAAGACCGAAAAAATAATGAGACAGTAGTTTTATATATAGGGTGTTACTTTTTAGTAACACCTTTTTTTTGAACTATTCATAAGTTTTGAAAACTATTTCAGCCAATAAAACGAATTTTATAGATATTTACACTTTACTATTTTATATTTAAAGAAATGCCAAAAAACAATAACATTAAATCGATTTTAATCATTGGATCAGGTCCAATTATTATTGGTCAGGCTTGTGAATTTGATTATGCCGGCTCTCAAGCAATCAGATCTTTAAAAGAAGAAGGAATTGAAGTGACGCTCATCAATTCCAATCCGGCAACCATAATGACGGATCCATCTTTGGCGGATAATGTGTATTTGTTGCCATTAACCACAAAATCAATCATTCAAATTTTAGAAAAACATCCGAATATTGATGCTGTTTTGCCTACGATGGGCGGACAAACAGCGTTGAATTTATGTATTGAAGCCGATGACAAAGGGATTTGGAAAGATTTTAATATTGATATTATTGGGGTTGATATTGCTGCGATTCACATTACTGAAGACCGCGAGCAATTTAGAAAGTTGATGGAAAAAATTGGCATTGGTCAAGCGCCATCGACCATCGCAAATTCCTATTTAAAAGGAAAAGAAATTGCGCAAGAATATGGTTTTCCGCTGGTTATTCGTCCTTCGTTTACCTTAGGTGGTTTTGGAGCTTCAATCGTTTACAAAAAAGAAGATTTTGATGAATTGTTAAGTCGCGGCTTGGAAGCTTCGCCGATTCACGAAGTAATTATAGACAAAGCATTGTTGGGATGGAAGGAATTTGAGCTGGAATTGTTGCGTGATAGAAACGACAATGTGGTAATTATTTGCACCATTGAAAATATGGATCCGATGGGAATTCATACCGGAGATTCAATCACAGTTGCACCTGCAATGACTTTGAGCGACACCACGTATCAAAAAATGCGTGATATGGCCATTTTAATGATGCGTTCCATAGGCGATTTTGCTGGAGGATGTAATGTTCAGTTTGCTGTAAGTCCTGATGAAAAAGAAGATATTATTGCCATTGAAATCAATCCACGGGTTTCGCGTTCATCGGCATTGGCTTCAAAAGCAACCGGTTATCCAATTGCAAAAATTGCAGCGAAACTGGCCTTGGGTTATCATTTAGATGAACTAAATAACCAAATTACAAAAACAACTTCGGCCTTATTTGAGCCAACGCTGGACTATGTAATTGTAAAAATACCGCGATGGAATTTTGACAAATTTGAAGGCGCTGACAGAACGTTGGGCTTGCAGATGAAATCGGTTGGAGAAGTGATGGGAATTGGACGGTCTTTTCAGGAGGCGCTGCATAAAGCCACGCAATCATTGGAAATTAAACGCAACGGATTGGGTGCCGACGGAAAAGGAGAGACGGATTACGACACCATTATTGAGAAATTAACCTACGCAAGCTGGGACAGGGTTTTTATCATTTATGATGCACTACAGATAGGAATTCCTTTAAGCAGAATTCACGAAATCACCAAGATTGATATGTGGTTTTTAAAACAATATGAGCAATTATTGGCTTTGGAGAAAGAAATTTCTACGCATAAACTTGACACTTTATCCTACGAATTGCTGTTGGAAGCAAAACAAAAAGGATTTGCCGACCGTCAAATAGCGCATATGTTGGGCTGTTGGGAAAGTGAAGTTCACAATAAAAGACAGGAATTAGACATTAATCGGGTTTATAAATTGGTGGATACTTGTGCCGCTGAATTTAATGCGCAAACACCTTATTATTATTCCACTTTCGAAAATAAAATGATTACCCAAAACGGAAGTTTTGCGGACAATGAAAGTGTGGTGACCAATAAGAAAAAAATAGTGGTTTTGGGTTCCGGCCCAAACAGAATCGGGCAAGGAATTGAGTTCGATTATTGCTGTGTGCACGGTGTTTTGGCAGCCAAAGAATTGGGTTACGAAACCATTATGATTAACTGTAACCCGGAAACAGTTTCAACAGATTTTGACACGGCCGACAAATTGTATTTTGAACCGGTGTTTTGGGAACATATTTATGACATCATTCAGCATGAAAAACCTGAAGGCGTAATCGTTCAGCTGGGCGGGCAAACTGCTTTAAAGCTGGCTGAAAAATTAGACAAATACGGAATAAAAATTATAGGAACCAGTTTTGATGCACTTGATTTGGCTGAAGACAGAAAACGTTTTTCTGAGTTATTGATGGATTTAGACATTCCTTTTCCGCAATACGGAACAGCAACCACAGCAGATGAAGCTGCCGCAATTGCAGATAATTTAGATTTCCCAATTTTGGTTCGTCCTTCATATGTTTTGGGCGGACAAGGGATGAAAATTGTGATCAATAAAGAAGAATTGGAAAAACATGTAGTTGATTTACTGCGTAAAATTCCAAACAATATGTTGCTTTTAGATCATTATTTGGATGGTGCTATTGAAGCGGAAGCTGATGCAATTTGTGATGGTGAAGATATATATATAATAGGTATAATGGAACATATTGAACCTTGTGGCGTACATTCCGGAGATTCAAATGCCACATTACCGCCGTTTAATTTAGGCGAATTTGTGTTGCAGCAAATTAAAGACCATACTAAAAAAATTGCCTTGGCTTTAAGAACCGTAGGGTTTTACGCGACAGGCGGTCACCCCGCTTCCGCCGCAACTTGTGTCGTTGACAAGGGAAGTCGCAGCACGAACGAGCTCCCGCTGCCA
>JAWOHJ010000154.1:0-16764 GCA_046485225.1 Lutibacter sp.
CTTCAATTTGGTTGTTAAATTGTTGAACGACCGATTTGGCGTTCAAACTCGAGGAGGTTGCTCTTGCGCAGGAACTTATGGCCATTTTTTGCTGCATGTAGATCAGCAGACTTCAAAAAATATTGAAGAAAAAATCAGTGAAGGATGTTTGGTTGAAAGACCGGGATGGATTCGTATGTCCATCCATCCAACAATTACCAATGAAGAAATATTGTACGTTTGCGAAAGCATCAAACAAGTTGCAGAAAATATTGAAGAATGGCGCAATGATTATCAATATGATGCCATAAAAAATGAGTTTACACATAAAACTGCCCAGCCAATAGAAAATGAATTGGTAAATAATTGGTTCAAGTAATTGTTATTGGGCAACAAATTTTTCTATATTTGGGCTTAAATAATTAACTGAATTGATGGATAATTTTATGTTCTTTCTTAAAGAGGGGCTTTTTCATGTACTGGATTGGAATGCTTACGATCACGTGCTTTTTTTGATAGTTTTAGTAGTGATATACGATTTTAAAAATTGGCAAAAAATCTTGTGGCTCATTACGCTGTTTACCATTGGGCATACGCTTTCCCTTATTTTATCAGCCTATAAAATTGTGACCATAAGTCAAAACTGGATTGAATTTTTAATTCCCGTTACCATTATTATTACTGCTTTGGTTAACGTGTTTTTTGCAAAAAATGCCACAAAACTGGCAAAAACAAACACCAATTTATTTTTTGCGCTGTTTTTTGGATTAATTCACGGACTTGGATTTTCCGGGTATTTTAAAATATTGATAGGCAGTTCAACCGAAAAATTAATTCCGTTGTTGGAATTTGCACTTGGAATTGAAATTGCACAACTAATTGTGGTACTTGCAATTTTGATCATCGGACTTATTTTTCAATCTGTTTTTCGTTTTCCAAAGCGCGACTGGATTTTAATCATCTCATCAATTGTGATTGGTTTGGTGTTGCCAATCCTAAAAGCATCCATATTTTGGTAAAAAATTAACGTAGTGTTTATTAGAATCTTAGTACTTTTGAAAACTCTTAAAAATTTATGAACAAGAAACAATTAAAATACGACCAAGCATACATGCGAATGGCATTTGAATGGTCTAAATTATCATATTGCGAAAGAAAACAAGTGGGTGCATTAATTGTGAAAGACCGAATGATTATCTCTGACGGTTTTAACGGCACGCCAACCGGTTTTGAGAATCCATGTGAAGATAAGGAAGGAAATACAAAGTGGTATGTATTGCATGCCGAAGCAAATGCCATACTAAAAGTGGCTGCTTCAACACAATCCTGCAAAGATTCAACCTTGTACATTACGATGTCGCCTTGTAAAGAATGTAGTAAATTAATACATCAATCAGGAATAAAAAGAGTGGTTTATGCCAATGCCTATAAAGATGAAACGGGCTTGGATTTTTTAGAAAAAGCAGGTGTTGAACTCACTCATCTTAAAAATTTATAATGACAAAAAGAAAAATATATTTTCCCTTAATTATTGGTGTTGCTATAGCCGCAGGGATATTTATTGGCAGCACTTTTAATTTTAAAAACAAATCGGTTTTATTCAGTTCCAATTCCAATGAAGCAAAAATAAAACAATTGATAAACTTTATTCAGTATGATTATGTTGATAAAGTAAATACGGATAGTTTGCTGGATGATGCCATAACTACAATGTTGGCAAAATTAGACCCGCATTCTGTTTATATTCCAAAAGACGAATTACAGCGTGTTACCGAAAGTATGCAGGGAAAATTCGCTGGCATTGGAGTTAGTTTTATTGTTCATGACGATTCTGTCGCGGTGAGCAGCGTTATTAAAGGCGGACCAAGTGAAAAAGCAGGAATAAAAGCCGGAGACAGAATTATTATAGCAAATAGCGATACATTGTTTGGTAAAAGTCTTATAAAAAAAGCTGGCTTTACTGAAATTGAACGCGGAACGATTGAAGGCAACAGAAAAATGAGTGATGCGGTGATGAAAGCACTTAAAGGTGAACCGGATACCAAAGTAAATGTGAAGGTTTACAGACGCTCAACAAATAAAATATTAAATTTTCCAATTACACGTGGTGATGTTTCAATCACAAGTGTTTCTGCACATTATATGATCAATAATACTTTGGGATATATTAAAGTCGATCGTTTTGCCAGAACCACTTACCAAGAATTTAAAAAGGCATTGGATGAGCTCATTGGAAAAGGAATGACTTCTTTAGCCCTTGATTTGCGTGGAAATCCGGGAGGATACATGGACATTGCCAATATGATTATCGATGAATTTTTAGAGGATGGTAAATTAATCGTATTCACCAAAAGCAAAAATGGCGCGATAGATAAATCATTTTCAACCGAAAAAGGCGATTTTGAACACGGTAAAATATTTGTGTTAATCGATCAAAATTCAGCCTCGGCTAGTGAAATTGTTGCTGGCGCGCTTCAGGATAATGATAAAGGAACCATTGTTGGCCGCCGCTCTTTTGGAAAAGGACTGGTACAACAGGAAATGGAATTGGGCGATGGATCGGCAGTTAGGCTTACAACGGCTAGATATTATACCCCAACCGGCAGGTCTATCCAAAAACCTTACAGCCACACAGACAACAATAAGTATAACAATGATTATTTAGAAAGAATTCACAATGGAGAACTGCTTTCAAGAGACAGCATTAAAGTCATTGACTCTTTAAAATATAAAACGCCAAAAGGAAAAATTGTTTATGGTGGCGGTGGAATAATCCCTGATGTTTTTGTTTCAATAGATACGCTAGGTACGTTTAATAATTTGTTATACAGTGAGTTGAATCCGTTTATATTTAAATATATCGACAACAATCGAAAAGAAATGAACAAATGGGAACTGTATGACTTTGTTAAAAACTTCGATAAAAACGACAAAATATTAAATCAGTATATTAGCGAGCTGGGTATAAATTTTCCAATTCCGCCAGCTGACAAAGAAGATTTAAAACGTTATTTTAGGGCAATTATGGCCAGGAATTTATTCGATGAAACAGGCTATTTTATGATTACCCAGAAAAAAGACAATATGATTTTAAAAGTGATTGAACTGGACAGCAAGAATCAGTAACTATTTAATCAATTACAACTTACAGTAATTTAAGTGAACGAACGCGTTTAAATTTTGACGACCAATAAAAAAATATATTTTGCTTCCGACCAACATTTTGGCGCGCCTACTGTTGAGGCAAGTAAAATACGCGAACAAAAGTTTGTGAATTGGCTGGATTTCATCAAAAAAGATGCAGATGTAATCTTTCTTTTAGGTGATTTATTCGATTTTTGGTTTGAATACTCACAAGCCGTTCCAAAAGGTTTTGTACGCGTTTTAGGAAAATTGGCAGAATTGAGTGACCAGGGAATAGAAATCCACTTTTTTGTGGGTAACCACGACCTTTGGATGCACGATTATTTTGAAAAAGAACTAAATATTCCTACTTATCATCAACCAAAAGAATTCATGCTTAACGGCAAATTTTTTTTTATCGGCCATGGAGACGGATTGGGGCCTGAAGATAAAGGCTATAAACGCATGAAAAAAGTATTTACCAACCCTGTTTCTAAATGGTTTTTTAAATGGCTTCATCCCGATATCGGAATTCGATTGGCGCACTACTTATCGGTAAAAAATAAACTTATTTCAGGGGAGGAAGACGTCAAGTTCTTGGGAGAAGAAAATGAATGGCTGGTGCAATACGCCAAAATGAAATTAACCGAGAAACATTACGATTATTTTGTGTTCGGTCATCGTCATTTGCCACTTGAAATAGCGCTTCCCGGAAATTCAACATACATCAACACCGGCGATTGGATTGTTCATTTTACTTATGGTGAATTTGATGGAGGCGAAATGATGTTAAAATCTTACTAAACCTCACATTTTGCTATTATTTTTAACCAATTTTTAACAACATTTAAATAAAATATTCTGCTATTTGCATAGCCTAACGGCACATATTAAAATCACAAGTTTAAAAACAATAAATATGATTGAAGAAAATAACGTTTCAGTAGATATTAGGGCTATAAATGAAAAAATTGAGAGAGAAAGCGCCTTTGTTGATTTGTTGATGATGGAAATGAATAAAGTAATTGTAGGTCAAAAACATATGGTTGAACGATTGCTTATAGGTTTGCTGGGAAATGGACATATTTTGCTGGAAGGCGTTCCCGGTTTGGCAAAAACATTGGCCATTAATACTTTGGCAAAAGCCGTTCAAGGGAAGTTCAGCCGAATCCAGTTTACGCCAGATTTATTGCCTGCCGATGTGATTGGTACCATGATTTACAACATTAAAGTCAATGATTTTTCCATAAAAAAAGGACCTATTTTCGCCAATTTTGTGTTGGCAGATGAGATTAACCGTGCGCCTGCAAAAGTGCAATCCGCATTGTTGGAAGCCATGCAGGAACGCCAAATCACCATCGGTGACACTACTTTTAAATTAGAAGAACCATTTTTGGTGATGGCAACCCAAAACCCAATTGAACAAGAAGGAACGTATCCGTTGCCTGAAGCGCAAATTGACCGGTTTATGCTAAAAACGGTAATTAATTATCCGAAATTGGATGAAGAACAATTAATTATGCGTCAACATTTAAATGATACTTATGGTGTTGTGAATTCGGTTGCTTCCATTGATCAAATTATAAGGGCAAGAAAAGCGGTGCGTGAAGTATATATGGATGAGAAAATTGAAAAATACATCCTTGATATTATTTTTGCCACACGTTTTCCGGAAAAATATAATTTACCCGATTTAAAAGGTCTGATAAGCTTTGGAGCTTCTCCCCGCGGAAGTATCAACCTGGCACTTGCAGCCAAATGCTACGCTTTCATAAAACGAAGAGGTTACGTAATTCCTGAAGATGTTCGCGCTGTTGTGCACGATGTTTTACGTCATAGAATTGGTGTTACCTACGAGGCGGAAGCAGAAAATATCACATCAGAAGACATCATCAACAAAATTGTGAACGAAGTTGAAGTACCATAAAAGTTTAATCGTTTAATTGTTGAATCGTTGATTTGTTTATTTGAGTTTTTTCAAAATTTTTCAAATTCAACCCAAAAAAGGAATGCCAAGAATTTAAAAGTTGATTTACTTAATTGTTGAATTGTTTATTTTTTAAACTTTTAACTTTTAACTTTTAACTTTTCAACTTAAAAAGATGGAGACTAAAGAATTATTAAAAAAAGTTCGTAAAATTGAGATTAAGACACGTCGCTTGTCTAATCACATATTTTCTGGCGAATACCACAGTTCGTTCAAGGGACGCGGTATGACTTTTTCTGAAGTTCGGCAATACCAATACGGCGACGATATCAGAGCAATTGACTGGAATGTAACCGCGCGTTACAATGAGCCTTATGTAAAGGTATTTGAGGAAGAAAGGGAATTGACCATGGTGCTGATGGTTGATGTGAGCGGCTCCGAATATTTTGGAACCACACAACAATTTAAAAGAGATACCATTACAGAAATCGCAGCGACACTGGCCTTTTCGGCCATTCAGAACAATGATAAAGTTGGCTTGCTTTTATTTTCAGATCAAATGGAATTGTACATTCCGCCAAAAAAAGGCAAAAGTCATGTGCTGCGTATTATCAGGGAACTGATTGAATTTAAGCCTCAAAGCAAAAAAACAGATTTAAACGAAGCCCTTAAGTTTTTTTCAAGTGTGATGAAGAAAAAAGCCATCGTTTTTATCCTTTCCGATTTTATAGATGCGCATTATAACCATACGTTGAAAATTGTTGGAAGAAAGCACGATGTAACAGGAATCAGGATTTATGACATTCACGACAGCACAATTCCAAATTTGGGAATGGTGCCAATGCGCGATGCAGAAACAGGAAAAACAATGTTGGTAAATACCGCTTCAAAAAGCGTCAGAAATAGCTATAAAGCACATTATTTAGAGTCGGTAGATTATTTTGAAAAATCCTTTACGCATAGCGGTTCGGGGACCATCAGTTCTCAAATAGATGAAAGTTATGTTATAAAATTATTGGGTTATTTTAAGCGAAAAGGAGCTAAGTAGCAAATGAATTTGAATGAAGAAGAGATGAGAAAACGGATACTTTATATATTATTTTTAACTGGTTTTATAAGTTTTGCGCAGGAAAATCCGGTGTCAACGGTTATAGATACTGCCGCCATTAGAATTGGTGAGCAAATTCAATATAAAATATCGGTAAAAAGGACTGGTATGGTGGTTTTCCCAAAATTTCAGTCAGACAGTTTGGGAAAAGTAGAGTTGGTGGAATCGTGGCCCGTGGATACTTTAAAAGACACTTATGAAAAAAAATATGTGCTCACAAGTTTCGACAGCGGACGCTATACCATTCCAAAACAACAAGTGTTGATCAACAACAAGGCTTTTTTTACAGACTCGTTGCTGGTGAGTGTTGCCACGGTTAAAGTGGATACGCTGAAACAACAACTGTTTCCCATTAAAGCCATTAAAAGCGAACCAAAAACATTCGACGACTACAAACCGATGCTTTGGTGGATTTTGCTGATTTTAGCAATCATTGCCACGGCCATGTATTTCATTTTCAGAAAGAAAGAGAAAAAAGAGGTGCCAATAATTGTTGTTGCGCCAATACAGGAAGCCTTGCAGCGACTTAAAGAATTAGACGAAAAACAATTGCTTCAGCAAAACAAAATAAAAACATATTATACGGAACTGACAGATATTGTTAGAACCTATATTGAAAAAGACATTTATATTCCTGCGTTGGAATCGACCACGAATGAATTGATAGATACCATCAATGATTTTAACGAGTCAAGCAAATTGGGAATTTCAAAAGAAACAATTCAACAATTAAAAGAAGTGCTGGAAAGCGCCGATATGGTAAAATTTGCAAAATCGAAACCTATTGTTGAGGAAATAAAAGCGCACAGAAATTTATCTGAACGCATTTTACAAAATTTAAAACCTGCAAAAGAAACAAGAAATGAAGTGGAATAATTTTGAGTTTTTACATCCGCAGTTTTTATGGTTATTGGTGCTGATACCGTTACTGGCTATTTGGTATTTTTTAATCAGAAAAGAAGACAGTGCAGCATTAACAATTTCGAGCACAAAAGGATTTGAAGCAAAACCTTCAATCTGGTCGAAATTAAAACCGTTGCTCTATGTGTTAAGATTGCTGGCAATTGCCTTGTTAATTCTAGCAATGGCGCGTCCAAGAACTGTTGAAATGAGCAAAAATACCAAAACAAACAAAGGAATTGATATTGTGATGGCCATTGATGTATCGGCAAGTATGCTGGCGCGTGATTTGAAACCAAACCGATTGGAAGCCTTAAAAGTGGTTGCCATGGAATTTGTAAATCAGCGTCCGAATGACAGAATAGGAATTGTTGTTTACGCGGGTGAAAGTTTTACGCAAACGCCAATTACTAGCGATAAACGAATTGTGATGGGAACACTTTCCGAACTTAAATGGGGAGAATTGGATGGCGGAACCGCCATTGGAATGGGATTGGGATCGGCAGTAAACCGGTTAAAAGAAAGCAGAGCCAAAAGCAAAGTAATCATTTTATTGACGGATGGCGTTAACAATACCGGATTTGTTGATCCAAAAACAGCCACAGAACTGGCGGTTGGACAAGGTATAAAAGTGTACACAATCGGAATTGGAACAAACGGAACAGCGCCTTTTCCTTATGCAAAAGATCCAACATCTGGTGAAATTTTGTTTAAAAATAGTCTTGTGGAAATCGACGAACCGCTATTGCGATACATTGCTGAGCAAACAGGAGGAATTTATTTTAGGGCAACAGACAACTCAAAGTTAAAAGCAATTTATAACGAAATTAACAAGTTGGAAAGAACAGAAGTGGAAGAGTTTAAATATTACAATTATGAGGAAAAATACAGATTCCTGGTTTTATTGGCCGGCTTGCTTTTGTTAATAGAATTTGCCCTGAAAAATACTGTTTTTAGAAGTTTTATATAAAGTTAGTGTTGAGAATAAAATTCCCCTCTTGAGAGGGGCTAGGGGTGTGTTTTTTGAGAGAAGCAAGAAATTTGCCTCGATAACAAGAAAAGTTTAAAAGAAGAATAGATAAAAATATTTTTTATAGCGTATAAAAAAAAACTAAATACCCAATACCAAAAAAAATGTATCAAATAGAAGAACCGACATATTTTTATTATTTGGCAATTATTCCCGTAATAGTTGTGCTGTTTCTGTTGGTGCTTTGGTGGAAAAAACGCATTCAAAAACGATTTGCGGACCATAATTTAATTAAAAAATTAAGTCCGGAAAAATCAACGTTTAAATCGTTTTTAAAGTTAATTGTTTTCTGTTTTGCCTTATTCTTTTTAATTATTTCATTGGTAAACCCTAAAATGGGTACAAAATTGGAAACAGTGAAACGCGAAGGTGTTGACATTGTTTTTGCGTTGGATGTTTCAAAAAGTATGGTAGCCGAAGATATTGCACCAAATCGTTTGGAAAAAGCCAAGCAAATTATCACAAAAGTGATAGAAAACTTGGGAAGCGACCGCATAGGAATTATTATTTATGCAGGAAGTTCGTACCCGTTGTTGCCAATTACAACGGATTACGCCGCTGCAAAAATGTTTCTGCAAAACGCAAATACGGATATGGTTTCCAATCAGGGAACTGCGATCAATGATGCCATCCAAAGAGCGCTTTCCTATTATGACAATGACGAACAAACCAACCGATTTTTAGTGATTGTTTCAGATGGTGAAGATCACGAAGAAAACACCTTGGAATTGGCCAAAGAAGCCGCAGAAAAAGGAATAAAAATATACACTGTGGGCATTGGAACCGCAAAAGGAGGCCCAATTCCTATAAGAGAAAACGGAAGGGTTGTTGCTTATAAAAAAAACAATGAAGGAACAGTGGTTGTTACCCAACTGAATGAGCAGATTTTAAGAGACCTTGCCAGCACAGGAAACGGAAAATACATCAATGGAAATAAAACGCAGGAAACCATTGAAATTATTCAAGAGGTTTTGGAAAATGCCGAAAAAAGCGAATTTGAAACCAAGCAATTTTCAGATTACGAAGATCAGTTTCAGTGGTTTGTTGGCATCGGTTTATTGTTGTTAATTATTGACGTAACATTGCTTGAAAAGAAAACAAAATGGATTCAAAAATTAAATTTATTCAATGAAAAATAGCATTTTCATCATATTTTTAGGAATTACATCTTTGATGTTTTCTCAGGAAAAAAGTCCAAAAGACTTGGAACGGGAAGCACGAAAAGATGTAAGGGAAGGAAACGAATTATACAATCAGCTAAAATTCGAAGAGGCGGAAATTTCGTATAAAAAGGCGTTGGACAAAAATCCGAATTATGCAAAAGCTTCTTATAATTTAGGAAATACCATTTATCAGCAAAACAAAAATAAAGAAGCAATTTTTCAATATGATTTGGCTGATAAAATAGCGCCGAACAAAATGAGTAAAGCCGAAATTTTTCACAATGTGGGAAATTCCTTTATGAAAGAAAAGCAATACGACAAAGCCGTGGATGCCTACAAAAATTCGATGCGCTTTAATTCCAAAGATGAAGAAACGCGCTACAATTTGGCAATGGCTCAGAAATTATTGAAAGATCAACAAGACAAAGACAACAAGGACAATAAAGATAAAAAAGACGACAATAAAGACGATAAGAATAAAGACCAAAAAGACAAAGATAGCGAAGATAAAGACAAAGATCAGGACAAAGGAAAAGACAAGGAAGATGAAAAAGGCGATCCTAAAAAAGACAAAGAAGATCCGCAAAATCAAAATCAGAAACCAAGACCAAATCAGTTGTCGCCCGAGCAAATGAAGCAATTGCTGGAGGCCATGAATAATGAAGAAAATAAAACGCAAAAAAAACTAAATGCTCAAAAAGCAAGAGGACAAAAAATTAAAAACGAAAAGGACTGGTAAAAAAATGAAAAGTGCAAAGTTTTACATAGTTACCATTTTAATGTTTGCTTCCCAATTGATTTTGGCTCAGGTGGAATTTAAAACTTCTGTGAGTAAAACCAATTTGGGGTTAAATCAGCGCTTTAGAATTGAGTTTTCTGTTGATAAACAAGGTGCAGATAATTTTAAGCCGCCTTCATTTGCCGATTTTAAAGTGGTGGGTGGCCCAAGTTCATCCGTAAGCCAATCCTGGATTAACGGAAAAGCAAGCTATTCTCAAACCTACATTTATATTCTTGAACCAAAAAGAGAAGGCGAATTTATCATTGAATCGGCTACCATTGAATATGATAATGAAATTGTAAAGTCAAATGCCATTAAATTAACCGTATCAAAAGCCGTAGAAATTCCAAAAGATCCGAATAATCCGGATTATGTTGCACAGCAAAATATACATTTGGTAGCCGAAGTTTCTAACTTAAATCCGTATGTGGGTGAAGGAATTTACGTGGTTTATAAATTATTTGTAAGTCCAAACATCAGTGTAAACGATTGGCGCGTGAGCGAATCTCCGCAGTACAACGGTTTTTGGAACCAGGATATTGAAGTGACTGATATTGACGTCCAAAACGGGAAATACAATGGCGAGGATTATCGGTTTTTGGTCCTTAAAAGAGCCGTGCTCATTCCGCAACGTTCAGGCGAATTAATCATTGAACCTATGAAAATGGACTTTTCAGTGGGGATTCCAACCGGAAGAGGTGATTTTTTTGGAAATATGATTACCAGAAATATCAGTTATGCCACAGAATCAGCCATTAGAAAAGTAAGGGTAAAAGCCTTGCCTGAAGAAGGGAAACCCGAGGGTTTTTCAGGTGCTGTGGGCGACTTTATGTTTAGTGTTTCGGCCGATAAAAATGTGTTGAAATCCAACGATGCAGCGCAAATAAAAGTTGAAGTAAAAGGAAGCGGTAATTTAAAATTGTTTGAAATCCCTAAAATAGTAACCCCGGCCGAACTGGAAGCTTATACGCCGGAACACAAGGAAGATGTGGTAACTTCGTTAAACGGTTTGCGCGGATCTATTTCTGATGCATACACGGTTGTTCCGCAGTTTAAGGGAAAATATAAAATTCCGGAGGTTTCTTTTTCTTATTTCAATCCGAAAGATGAGAAATATTACACCGTTTTGGCTGAAGCCGTTTTTGTGGAGGTTACCGACGGCAAAGAATTGGTTTCAACCGGAGGCGACAGCGCTTCTTTCAAAAAAAATGTAGTTTCCAATGGAAATAATTTTAGATTTATTGCCCTGGAAACGAATCTAAAACCCGCTGTAAAAAAGGATTTTTTGCATTCAGCCGAATTTTATTTATTGTTGTTGCTGCCGTTTTTAGCGATTCCAATTGGCATACTCATCGGCAAGAAACGCGCAAAACGCGCCGGAGATATTTTTGGAAATAAAATTCGAAATGCCAACAGATTGGCCCGCAAATATTTGTCGGAAGCCAAAAAACAATTGGGTAAAAAAGAAGCATTTTACATCGCTCTGGAAAAAGCACTTCACAACTTTTTAAAAGCAAAACTTCAGATTGAAACTTCTGAAATATCCAAAGAAAAAATTTCGGAATTGTTGCAGGATAAAGGGGTTGACGATAACACAATTAAACAATTTATAACGGTATTAAACGATTGTGATTTTGCGCGTTACACGCCAACAACTGATGTTATGATGAAAAATGAGTACGAAAAAACAGTCGAAATATTAACCGAAATTGATAAACAGCTTTAAGATGATGAAGAGATTTATTTTTATTTTGGCGTTAATGATTGGGAGTATTTCCTTCGCGCAAACCTCCGGCGAATTGTTTTCAAAGGCAAATGATTTCTACAAAAACAGACAATATACCAAAGCCATTGAAGTCTATTTGAACATTGAAAAAAGCGGACTGGAATCGGATGATTTGTTTTTTAATTTAGGGAACAGTTATTATAAATTGAACAAAGTGGCGCCTTCTATTTATTATTATGAAAAGGCCCTAAAACTAAACCCGATGCACCAGGATGCATCAAATAATTTGGTTTTTGCAAAACGAATGACCATTGATATTATTGAAGATTTGCCTAAAACATTTTTACAGCGATTTTCTTCAAATGTAATTCAAAAATTAACCTACAATACTTGGGCTATTTTAGCGGTAATCGCTTCGTTTTTAGCAGCGGTGCTATTTTTGTTGTATTATTTTTCAGATGCTCCAAAAAGAAAAATATTGTATTTTAACATTACTATTTTTGCTGTTTTTGTAATGACAGTCACGGTAATTTTTTCATACAGCAACTACGAAACCATTCAAAAAAGCAGCAAGGCCATTATTTTTTCTCCAAAAAGTGAGATAAAAAATGCTCCATCTTTAGATGGTGAAACTGTTTTTGAACTTCATGAAGGAACCAAAGTGACCATTTTGGATGCGCTGTCAAACTGGAAAAAAATAAAAATAGCCGACGGTAAAATTGGCTGGGTAAATATTGCCGACATTAAAGAGATTTAAAACTTAGTTTTCAATAAATAATGCGTCAATCTTTTCTTTTAAATACTGTCCGTGAATATTTACTGCAATAATCTTTCCGGAAGCGTCAATCAAAAAATTTGTGGGTAAAGAAGTAATTCCATATTCCAACGAAACAGGTGTTTTAAAACCTTCAACAGTAGATACATTTGTCCAGATTCTTTTATCTTTTTTAACCGCATTTAACCAATTTTCACGTTTGGAATCAAGCGAGATTCCGTAAATTTCAAATCCTTTGGCCTGGTATGTGTTGTACAAAGTGTGCAGCAATTTACTTTCCGTTCTGCATGGCGGACACCAACTTGCCCAAAAATCAATTAAAGTGTATTTAGCACGAATGTTGTTAAGTGATATAAGCTCATTTGATGCAGAAGGCATAACAATTTCCGAAATGTTTCCTCCGACACTTGTTTTTTCTAACATTTGAAGTTTATCTATCAACTTTTGGGTAATATTTAAGGCGGGATTTTTTTCTTCAAATTCAGCAACCAGTTTTTGTAAAAAAGGCAAATTATCTTCACCATTCCATCTGATGGATGTTGGGTAAATAGCGATAGAAGTTCCCATTTTTTCCTTTACAAAAGTCATCAATTCATTCAAATGCTTTTTATAGTTTTCAACTTCAACTTCCCTTAATTGGGCAATTTTAGCTTCGTTTGCGGTATCGCCTTGCAACGTTTTAATATCTTTTCTTACGGAATTTACCAATCGGTCCAAAGATTCAATTCTGAAAGTCTCATAAGCATTCAATAAATCGGTGTCAACAGAACCGCTGATTTCTAAATCGTCCAATGAAGTTCCTTTTACAACAATATGCTGGCCTTTATCAATGGCGAGATTTATTGTTTTTATTCCGTCAAAAGTGAGGCTGTAAATGTTTGGTTCTAACCAATAATCCGATTTAAATTCTCCTAAATCAGTTACTTTTATCGTGTCAATAACCCTTGTTTTAGCGTTTTGAATGTCTTCAACTGCGGAAAGCAAAATAAAGTTTTCCTTTAAATTTGAAACACTTCCTTCAATGGAAAAAGAAGGCTTTTTTTCTGAAGTGCAACCAATAGATATTATTGTAAAAAAGCATAAAATAAAAAAGCGACTTTTATAATTCGGCATAGTTAAAATTCTTTTTAAAAGTTGACGTATAATTGAAAAATTCTTACAGTAAATTAGTTTAAAAAACTTTTTTCTTCCTTAGGTTCTTCAACTTTTACGTACTCAGGAAATATGTTCGGCGCCAAATTTTTTATGGGTTCATATAAAATGGCACTTTCTTGTTGCTCCTTTGACATAAATGGAATTTTATTGTTCAATTTATTAAAAATCAAGAAAATAAGACTTAGAACAAATCCAATTTTTAAAGCGCCGAAAATGCCGCCAAGCAACTTGTTTAAGATACCCAAACTCGCAAAATCAGCAATTTTTGTAAACAGTTTTCCTATCAAAGTAATAACCAGTACAATCACAATAAAAGTGATGGCGAAGGAAGCCAGCGTGATGTATTTTTCTTCCCAAGTTACAAGGGGAGCCAATATATTTTTGATAAAATGAGAGAAATGCATAGCGCCATAAATCCCTGCAATTAGGGCAATAAATGAAGCAATTTCAAGAAATAAACCTTTAAACAAGCCTCTTATAAAACCAAATAACAAAAGTGCTGTGATGATAATATCAAATGTATTCATATTTGGATTTTTGTAAATATACATGAATCGATTTGTATATTTGCACACTAACTATAAAATCAGGATGTCAAGAGATCAAAATTTAAAAGAAGATTGGGAGCAAGTTCTCAACATATTATCCGCTACTTTTAGCGAAGGAGAAGTGCTGAATTTAGACGCGATTATTTATTTAATTGGGGTTCAGGAATTGGGGCAAGGCGCCAAAGAATTTAAAAAGGACGATAAATTAAATTTAATGCACATTGCAATTTGTCGCTTGCTGGAGCCTTTTGGCTATTACGAATTTGACTTTTTCGACAAAGACGGCTGGCCGCATTATAAAGTATTGGAAGAGTTGCCGCCACTTAAATCGGGCGAGCAAACTGTGTTGATGAAAGAGGCGATTGTGTTGTATTTTAAAAAAAACGAACTCATTTAGGTGACCGCCAATTTTCGAATCATTTTCGACAGCAATTTAGGAAACAGCCGTTTTACATAAACTGCCAGTTTTTCTTTAAATCCGCCAATATAAACTTCCTCTTTTTCTTGCCGAACTGCTTTTAATAATTTTTCGGCAAACATTTCAGGCGTTAATCCGTTTTTGGTGGCGCTGTCCATTTTATTTTGTGGTGTTCCATCGGCTGTTAATGCATTTAGGGACACATTGGTTTGCACAAATCCCGGACAGGCAAGCGTCACTTTAATGTTGTTTTGGTAAACTTCTGCCCGCAAACTGTCGAAAAATCCGTGTAACGCATGTTTTGAAGCGGCGTAAGATGAACGCAACGGCGTACCGATTTTACCCACAATACTTGTAATTACTACAAAATGACCGCTATTTTTTTCAATAAAATGAGGCAATAAAGCTTTTGTGAGTGCCACCGTTCCCAAATAATTTACATCCATAAGGCGTTTGTCCACTTCTATTGTCGTGTCTTTTGTCAAAGATCGCTGACTCACGCCGCCGTTGTTAAAAAGCACATCAACACCGCCAAATAGCTTCAATGCCTCGTCAACTTTACCGGCCAAACTCATATAATTTTCCAAATCGAGCGTTAAAACTTGCACGTTTTCAGGATGTTCGCAGGCATTTTTTACTGCATTTAATTCCTTTTCATTTCGTGAAGAGAGAATTAATTTTGTTTGCTGTTTTGAAAGCGTCAGCGCCAATGATTTTCCAATGCCTGATGACGCGCCGGTAATCCAGATTATTTTATGGTCAAAATTCATGAGTTAGGTATAAATTTAATTTTTTGTATTTATAATTTTTAGCCTGCCCGCCTTTTTGGTGGGCGTTACCACTTTTTCTGAGGGCTTACCCACAGAAAAAGTGGTCGGGCTTTTTGCGGCAATCTTTTTCTTGGTAAAAAACCAATAAAAAGTATTTCTGCTTCAATCCCTAACGCAACTTTCCATAACATCAAAAATTCAAATATTTACGGAACTGTTGCCAATCCGAAATTGAACTATTTTAATTGGCATTCGGTATAAAAATAGTTACTTTTGGCGTGATTTATGAATAAATAATTCAAAAAAATGAAGATGTTTAAAAAAATATGGATAGCGCTTTTATTTATTTCAGTGGGCGTTCAAAGCCAGAATTCAATTACGGGAATTGTTAGCCCAAAAAACGATTTGGTAACCCGGGTTATTTTATATCAGTTAAAAGGAACCAAACAAGTGTATATTTCAAACTCAAAAATAGACAATGACCAATTTAAACTGGAGATTCCGCAGGGAACTGAACCAGGAATGTATCGCTTGTCTTTTACTCCCGAAGTTTTTGGCTTTGTCGATTTTCTTTTTAACCGGGAAAATGTTTCCCTGAAATTTGACTCACGCAATCTATCCAATTCAGTGGAATTTTTAACTTCCGAAGAAAATAAAGCATTTACCAATTATTTGTTTGAAACATTAAAGGTGCAGCAAAAATTGGATTCTTTGCAAATTGTGTTTTTTGGGTTGAAGGACAAAAAGCAGGATGAAATCACCATTGATTTGTACAAAAAAACGTTGCGTGATTATGCCAATATTCAAAATCAATACGAAGAAAAAACGGAAGGCAAATTGGTAAATCATTTTATAAAAGCGACCCAAAAGTATTTTGCTCCGGCGCTTTTTACCTCACCACAGGAATATTTAAACAGCGTAAAACAACATTATTTTGATTTCACCAACTTCGACAATCGTGTATTGATGAACGCTACTTTTTTTGGAGAAAAGGCCATTGAATATGTGTTTTATCTAAATGTTTCTGATGATGTTGAGGTTCAAAATGCCTTGTATAAAAATGCCATAAATGAATTGATGCAAAAAACAGGCACCAATGATGAAGTAAAAAGCGATATTTTAGTATCCTTAATTTATGCGTTTGAACAATTTGAAAATATGGCGATGGCTGTTTTTGTGATTGATGAATTTTACAGCAAATTGCCTGCGAATTTCATTGATAAAGCACTTGTTGATGAAATGCAATCAAAAATAAAATTGGCCATTGGAAACAAGGCGCCCGAAATTACCTGGTTAGAAAATGGCATGCAAAAAACATTGAGCGAACTCAATGTTGCAGACAATTACATATTGGTTTTTTG
>JAWOHJ010000167.1:0-20315 GCA_046485225.1 Lutibacter sp.
ATGCGAAATCAAACTGCCATTGATTACATTAAGGAAAATGAACACAATCCAAATTACCTGAGTTCTGCAGCGCTTGATGTAAAAAAACTGTATTTATCCAACGAAATTAACGATTTGGTGCGCTATGGCGATATTTTAATTTTTGCCATTCCTTCTGCTTTTTTGAAAGAAGAACTGGATAAAATAACGCAAAGCCTCTCTTCAAAAATTGCATTTTCAGCCATCAAAGGAATTGTTCCCGAAAGCGGATTGATAGTTGGTGAGCATTTTCATAAATTCTTTAAAATTCCGCTTAAAAATATAGGCGTAATTGCCGGCCCTTGCCACGCGGAAGAAGTTGCGATGGAACGGTTATCCTACTTAACCATTGCTTGTAAAGATGCTGAAAAAGCCGATCTTTTAAGCAACTATTTGTCGAGCCATTACATAAAAACAAAAACATCCGACGATATTATTGGGACGGAATATGCCGCCATGCTTAAGAATATTTTTGCCATAGCAGTAGGAATAGCGCACGGATTGGGTTATGGAGATAATTTTCAGGCGGTTTTAATGTCCAATTCCATTCGTGAAATGAAGCGTTTTATACGAAAAGTGCACAGAATGAAACGAAACATCAACAACTCGGCCTATTTGGGCGATTTATTGGTTACCGGATATTCTGTTTTTAGTCGAAACAGAATGTTTGGAAATATGATTGGAAAAGGATACACCGTAAAAAGTGCTATGATGGAAATGAGCATGGTTGCCGAAGGTTATTACGCCACAAAAAGCGCTTATTTAATCAATGAAAAAAACAAGGCTAAAACACCTATTATTGATGCGGTTTATGGGATATTATACGAAAATAAAAACCCTAAACAAGTTTTTAAAAAATTGACAGACATATTGGATTAATTAAATATTCCACATCCCAATAAGCGCCTAAAGTTTAAAGTACTTGGAGTTATAATATATTTTCAGCTGTTTAATTTTTATTTCTTTATTGGTAACAGCTGCTGTTCGCCATTAATCATTTCTTCGTGTATCAAAATTTGTTATGCTCGTTTCATTAAACAAATCTTCATCATTTGATCAAAAGCAAATAGGCTGTATGAAAAAGAAAAACGAATGGTTTTTACATTATTCCTTACATTAGAAACTATTTAACTTTTGGCATTTTAGGCACTCTAAACTTTAGGCACTAATTACATAAAATAATATTTTTTAAAATAACTCAAAAAAAAACCCAAAACAAGCGCAATTATGAGTACTTTAGTGTTTTAATAAATTATTTAACAATGAAAAAAGGAACAGTAAAATTCTTCAACCAAGCTAAAGGATTTGGATTTATCACCGAGGAAACTTCAAACAAAGACTACTTCGTACACATTACCGGATTAATTGACAAAATTAGCGATGGCGATGAAGTTCAATTTGAACTAGAAGAAGGAAAAAAAGGGTTAAGCGCAGTAAATGTAAAAGTTATTTAATATTTATTGTCTTTAAAAAATTAAAACCAGTCAATAATGACTGGTTTTTTTGATTAAATTTGAAATATTTCTTTACAGTTCCTTATCTATTTTTAATTGATAAATATCATAATAACCCACAAGTACCTTTAGTAAATTTACAATCTTTTAAAATTGGCGTTAAAAACGCTATCTTAAACATTAATTTTAAACTGCAGCAATGGAACCTAAAATAGGAATAATATATTCAACAGTTGACGGACAAACACTGAAAATTTGTAATAAACTTAAAGAAGTGCTTCAACAAAACAATCAAGAAGTTGATTTAATTTCAATTGACGATTTTACGGGTGACATCAACAAATACAACAAACTTGTTATTGGTGCAAGCATTCGCTATGGTGTTCACAATCCTAAAATAATTGAATTTATTAAGACAAATAAAACAGTACTAGATTCCATAAAAACAGCTTTCTTCTCCGTAAACTTGGTTGCCCGAAAACCCGAAAAAAGCGACCCTGACACAAATCCGTATGTGGTTAAATTTTTTAAAACAATTGACTGGAAACCAACGGTTGTTAAAGTTTTTGCAGGAAAATTGGACTATAAAAAATATTCTTATTTTGATCGGAAAATGATTCAATTAATCATGTGGATGACCAAAGGACCTACAAACATTGATGCAGAAATCGAATATACAAACTGGGAAAAAGTGAATGAATTTGGGCTGGAACTTATTGATTTATAGTTTTTCATTCACGTAAAAAAATGTTTTATTTATTAAAGAAAAAGTTGCATTTTTAAAAAATTAATTAAATCCCATATTTTCAAATATGAGCTTGCAACTAAAATATATTCAAGATACTTTAGCCTTCATTTCTGAAAAAGGGTATGAAGCCAATAATGCAAAATTCTTAAAATCAACCGCTGTTTTTTTAGCGGAGTTATTTGACGTTAACTACGTATTGATTGATAAATACACACCTAAAACGCCCACCACTGTTGAAACCGTTGCGTTTTACGCCAATGGCAGTTTTCTGCCGAATATTGTCTACAAATTGTTAAATACGCCCTGTGATACCATAATCAATAAAAAGTTTTGTTCCTATCCGGCCAATGTTAAAAACATTTTCCCCAAGGATGATTTTTTAGCACAAAAACATATTGAGAGTTATATTGGAAAACCTTTATGGAACTCAAAAAAGGAGGCCATCGGATTAATTGCCTTTATGGACACCAAGCAAAAAAATGAAAAAGAAATAAATAATATTGCAATTGTACTTGACATTATTGCCATAAAGATTGAGGAAGTTCTTGAAAAAATGCTTTTTGAGAATCAATTAAATTTAAAAATTAAATCGATAAAAATTGCAAAAGAGATTGCTAAAAACACTGAAGACAAATATAAAAAACTCTCCAATTTAATTTTTGAAGGAATAATAATTGCCGAAGAAGACAGCGTAGTTCTGGAATGCAATAATATTTTTTTAAAGATGTTTGGTTATTCCAGTAAGGAAATCATAGGAAAAAGTATTATTCAACTACTTTTTCCTGAAAAATATCATGAACAAATTAGGGCGAACAGAAATAAAAACCACACGCTCCCTTTTGAAATTGAGGGCATTAAAAAAGACGGTACTATTTTTCCGGTTGAAGTAGAAGCAAGAAATATTGATTTGGGAAATGCCAAGTTTAGCAGACTTGTTGCTTTTAGAGATTTAACCTTAAGAAAAAAAGAGCAATTTGAAAATAAAAAACTATCTATTGCCATTGAACAAAGCGCCAATACGGTTGTTATTACAGATATTTTTGGCAATATAGAATACACAAACCCTAAATTTACAGAAATAACAGGTTATACCGCTGCTGAAGTTTTAGGAAAAAATCCCAGAATTATAAATTCGGGAGCGCAGCCTAAAGAATTTTATGCCAATTTATGGCAAACAATTACAAAAGGCAACATTTGGAGCGGGCAAATGAAAAATAAAACAAAAAGCGGAAAATTTTATTGGGAACAAGTTACCATCACGCCAATTAAAGATGAAAACGGTAATAATTTATCTTATTTGGCCATTAAAGAAGACATTACACATCGCAAAATAGCAGAAGATAATTTAAAAGAAAGTGAAGAAAAATATCGATATCTCTTTGAAAATAATCCGCAGCCTATGTGGATTTACGATTTAGAAACCCTAGCCTTTCTTGAAGTAAATTACGCAGCTATCAAACACTATGGTTATTCAAGAGAAGAATTTCTATCAATGACCATAAAAGATATTCGCCCAAAGGATGATATTGATGCTCTTTTAAAGGATATAGAAATTGCAAAACGGATTGGATACAATCCCGCAGGCGAATGGTTGCATATTAAAAAGAGTGGCGAAATAATTAATATTAGTATTGTTTCAAATAATGTTACCTTCAATAATAGAGAAGCCAGACATGTTTTGGTAAACGACATTACATCAACAAAGAAAGCTGAGAAAGAGCTTTTAATAGCAACCGAAGAAATTGCAAAAAGCGAAAAAAAGTTTAGGGAACTTTTTGAAAAATCGGGTGATGCCATATTAATCATGAAAAACGGTGTTTTTGTCGATTGCAACCAGGCAACTATTAACTTGCTTGGCTATAAAAATTATGAGGATGTTTTAAACCGTAAGCCTTCAGAAATATCACCAAAATTTCAGCCAGATGGTCTAAATTCTTCTAAAAAAGCAGAAGCATTCCTAAAAATTGCCATAGAAAAAGGAACATATCGATTTGAATGGTGGCATAAAAAACAGAATAGTGATATATTTCCCGTCGAAGTATTGTTGACAACTATTGAAAATGAGCCAAACAATAAAACAATTCATTGCGTTTGGAGAGACATTACAGATCGTAAACAAGCCGAGGAACAATTACAAAAACAAAATGATGCATATAAATTGCTGTCTGAAGATTATTTATCCCAAAATACTGCGCTAATACAGTTAAGCAATGAATTGTCTGAAAAAAACAGGTTACTCTTACAAAGCAAAGACCGCTTTATTAATTTATTTGAACAAAACCCGGTGCCGCTGTGGGAACAGGATTTTTCGGCTGTAATAAAGCTTTTAAAAGACAAGAAACCTAAAAAAATAGATTTAAAAACTTTTTTAGATAAAAACCCCGATTTTGTTAAAGATTGTATCTCAAACATCAAGATTCTAAATGTCAATAAAGCCGCATTGGAATTGTTCGGCGTAAAAAACGTTGAAGAACTTAAAGGTCACCTTAAGAAAACAAATAACAAAAAAGCCCTTGAAGTGCTGAAAAAAGAATTGGTTTCAATTGGCTCAAATAAAAAAACATTTAGTGATGAAACCGAATTTACAGGAAAGGACGGTTTACCTGTTTTGGCGCTTATAAAATCAGTAATTATTGATGATTATGGAACTTCAATAGCTTCCGTGATTGACGTTACAGCGGAAAGAAATGCAGCAAATGAATTAACGGAACAAAAGCTTTTGTTTGAAAAAATGTTCAACGCCATTCAAGACAGTATTATAATTACAAATACCAATCGTGAAATTGTGATGGCAAACCCAGGCGTAAAAAACACATTGGGGTATTCTCAAGAAGAATTGATAGGAAAAAGTACAGAGATTTTTTATGCAGACAATTCGAAATTTGAAAAGGCAGGCGACAAAGTTTTTAAAGAGGATTCAATAAAAAAAGAAGATGATTATATTACCTATTATAAAACCAAAGAAAATGTAGTTTTTCCGGGAGAAACATTTGGCTCAAAATTATTCAACAACCAGGGAAAATGGATTGGCAATATTGGCGTAATCAGAAATATTGCCGACAGGCTCAATTTTATTAATGAGCTTCAAAAAGCCAAAGAAATTGCAGAAAAAAGTGAAAATAGTTTAAATGAAGCCCAAAAAATAGCCCAAATAGGTTCTTATGATTTGGATTTTTACATGGGCGTTTGGAAAAGCTCTACGGCTTTAAATAATATTTTTGGAATAGATGAAAAATACAATAGAAACGTCAGTGATTGGCTCGCAATCATTCATCCGGAAGATATACTGATGATGGAGCAATATATTCAAAAAAGTATCATTGAAAACAAAGAAGAGTTTAACAAAGAATACCGCATAATAAGAGATTCCGACAAACAAATACGATGGGTGCATGGTTTGGGAAAACTGGAACTTGACCACAAAGGAAATCTCAAAAAATTGATTGGCACCATTCAGGATATTTCTGAAAAAAGACAAATATTGCACGATTTAATAATTTCAAAAGAAAAAGCAGAAGAAAGCGACCGGATGAAAACGGAATTTATCCAAAATATGTCGCATGAAATACGCACCCCAATGAATGGCATTTTAGGTTTTACAGACTTATTGGACAACCCCGATTTGTCTGATGAAAAAAGGAAGATTTTTATTGAAATCATTAAAAACAGTTCCCACCAGCTATTGCATATTATTGATGATATTATGGAAATTTCGGTGTTGGAAACCAAACAAATTAAAGCTGAAGACCATCCGATTTGCTTAAATGATTTGTTGTATGAATTGCACACTATTTTCAAATTAAAAGCAACCAATAAAAACATTGCATTGGTCTTAAAGAATGAACTTTCAAATAAGGAAAGCACCATACTAACCGATAAAAACAAGCTTAATAAAGTGCTGAGCAACTTGCTGGAAAACGCTCTTAAATTTACAAATGAAGGAGTCGTTGAATTGGGTTATAAACTTAATAAGGACAGTGAGCCTGCCAATTTGGAGATTTTTGTAAAAGACAGCGGAATTGGCATTAAGCCGGAAAAACAAAAAATGATTTTTGATCGATTTTCACAGGCGGAAAAAGCACTTTCCAAAAAAGTGGGCGGATTGGGTCTCGGACTCTCCATTGCCAAAGAAAATGCAGCGTTGCTGGGAGGGGAAATATCTGTGGTTTCACAACTTGGCGAAGGTGCTGCTTTTTTTGTCACCATACCTTACAAACCTATAACTTTGGTGACAAAAATTGAAAAGCAAGTTGATTATAATAAAAAATACACCATTTTAATCGCAGAAGATGAAGAAGTCAATTTCATGGTGTTGGAAATATTGCTGGAAGATAAAATTAAACTTCCCTGCACCATAATTCACGCCAAAGATGGTTTACAGGCTGTTGAATTTTGTAAAAATATTCCAGAGATTGAATTGGTTTTAATGGACATAAAAATGCCTAAAATGGACGGACATGAAGCCACAAAACAAATAAAAGAATTTCGCCCAAACTTACCAATAATTGCACAAACAGCCTTTTCATCGCCAGAGGAAAAAGAAAAAGCATTTTTATCGGGCTGTAATGATTTTATAGCAAAACCTATTAGCAAAGACGTATTAAATTCGGTGATAAATAAATATTTATTGGCATTGTAAAAAATTACAACGCATTAAATCATTTCAAGTTAAACCCAAAAAGTTTAAAAAATTGTTTAAGTTTATTGAAATTAATGAAATAAATAGTAATTTGAAATGAAAATCAGATATATTGTTCTTCTTGGGAGTTTGTTATTGTTATTAAATTTGAAGTTGGGTGCCCAAGAAAAATTAATTTCAGAAACAGATAGTATATCCATATTTGAAACGTATATTTCCTTAAATTCTTCAGAAAACATAGCTCCAATTATTTACAATGATGGACTTATTTACGCTTCTGCCAATAAATCAAATTATTATCAGCTTTATTATTCAGACTTAAAGTCAAAATCAAAAAAAATAAAAACAGGTAGTAATTACAAATCAGGGCTTGTAGCAGTTTATAAAAATGAAATTTATTTTACAGAAAATATACAAAATTCTATATCCGGCAGTGGTATTAATTCAACAATCATTAAGGGTAAAATGGAAAATTTTAAGGTTTCAAGAGCAAGAACATTACCAATATGTAAAAAGGAATTTTACTATGAATATCCTGCAATTTCAAGCGATGGACAACAAATGGCGATAGTTACAAACGAAAATGGAGTGATTCATTTATTAGAATTAACGCTAAATAATGAGAATGAATGGGTTAGATCAAGTGTTGTATTTATCGCTCAAGCAAACTTTAATATTATAAACCCAACATTTTACAATGAAAACACTATTTATTTTTCATCAAATATGATTAATGGGAAAATTAAAATAAATCAGGTTAAATATAAAATTGAAGATGGCAAGCCAGTAATAGCAAATATGATTTTTGAAACTGATGTCTATAATATATATAAAATATCTAGGATTAAAGGAAGGTGGCAATTACCAGTAAAACAAACATTACTTAATTCTGATTTTGATGATTTAGGCGTTGTGTTTAAAACAGAGAAAAGCGGTTATATTAATACTTTTAGGTATGATAATACTGATAACATATATTATTTTGAACTAAAATAGCAGACAAGACGGGGTTGGAGAATCTACACTATGCAAAAAAGTTAAATTTCCTGTTTTTCTGTCGACACTATAAACACTGATATTTTTGCTTCTTTGGTTGGCAGCCAATAAATAATTTCCATCGGGTGACAGTGTGAAATTTCGCGGCCAATCGCCATGAGTGCTTATGGTTTGTGTTTTTTTGATTTCACCGCTTTTTTCGTTTATTTTAAACACCACAATGCTGTTTTCGCCACGATTGGATCCGTATAAAAATTGTCCGTCTTTTGATAAATGAATATCGGCACAAGAATTTTCTCCGTTAAAGCCATCATCCAAAGTGCTGATATTTTGAACAAAAATATAACTGTCTTTTTGCTGCTTCAATACAGAAATGGTGGAATTCAATTCGTTAATCACATAAATAAACTTGCCTTTTTTTGAAATTTCAAAATGGCGCGGACCGGCATTATTTTCAATTGCATAATTGGCTTTTAATTTAAATTTATGGTCGGTATTCGCTAATTTATATTGAGAAAAACTGTTTAGGCCAAGATCGGCAATAAACAAATTATTCTTATAAAATTTGGCTGAGTGCGCGTGTGATTGCTGTGTTGCGTTATTATGGTCAATCACTTGATTTGCTGGTGAAATTTCACCATTTTTTAATATGGAATACACAGAAACCGTTCCGCCGGAATAATTTGAAACGGCCACCTTGGAATTGTCTTCGTTTAATTGAATATGGCAAGGATGCGCACCGTTGCTGCTCACTTTATTGATAAATTGAAGGGTTCCGTCTTTTTCTACGGAATAAGCATTTACAAAACCACTTTTTTCGCCTTCAAAATTGTCTGTTTCACCAACGGAATAGAGTAGTTTTTTGTCGGATGAAAATGTAATGAATGATGAATTTAAAGCTTCAGCGGCCAATTTTTTATTGGTGAGTTCCCCGGTTTTCATGTTAAAGTCGTAAACATAAATTCCTTCACTGCTTTCATCTGTGTAAGTGCCAACGTACAAAGGAATATTTTGGGCAGTTGAAATAATAGCGCTGAACAATAAAACAGCCAGGAAGTAGGTTTTCATCTTTAAAATTTTACAGGATATTTATTTTACTAAAATTCCACGCTTATTCAGCAGGGGAATCATTCTTAAGGCACCTTCTTTTATGGTTCCTTTTTCGAAAAGGTATTTTTTGTCGAACATCGAATTTCCTTCAAAAAAAGTCACATTAAAAAAATTCGACAATTTTAAAACAGATTCCTGCATCAATTCAACTTTTGCGAAAGATTTTGCGGGAAGTTTTTCAATTTTATGTCGCAGCAAAGAGGTTTCAATCAGTTGGTCTTCATCATAACCTTTTGAAACCACCAAAACCATGTCTAAATCCACTTCTTTATTGTTAATAATGTATGCATTCCAATCATCACACTGAAAAATTTCGTTGTATTCTTTCACAATGGCCATAAAAACCTCTGTAACTTCAGGAATTTGGATGTCTTTTTTCATTGATTTTGAAGTTATTATTAGGATTTTATCCTATCCCCAGCCTCCCGTACCAAAACGGGACAGGCTTTTCCCAAGGAAAGGGAGTTTGATTTGTAATTATAAGATTATACGAAACTAAAAAAATTTAAATTCCCTTTGGGGCCTAATAAACCGACTTAAACTGCTCTAAAAAGCGAACATCGTTTTCGTAAAACATTCTGATATCAGGAATTTGGTATAACAACATCGCAATACGTTCTATGCCCATTCCAAAAGCGTAGCCAGAATAGATTTCAGGGTCGATATTGGTGTTTTTTAGCACATTTGGATCAACCATGCCGCAACCCATTATTTCAAGCCAGCCGGTTCCTTTGGTGATTTTATAATCGGTTTCGGTTTCCAGTCCCCAATAAATATCAACTTCAGCGCTTGGCTCAGTAAAAGGAAAATAGGACGGGCGTAAGCGTATTTTGGATTTTCCGAACATTTCTTTGGTGAAATACAACAGGGTTTGTTTTAGATCGGCAAAAGAAACATCCGTATCAATGTACAAACCTTCCACCTGATGAAAAATACAATGCGCACGTGCCGAAATGTCTTCATTTCTAAAAACACGTCCGGGAGAAATGGTGCGAATTGGCGGTTTATGACTTTCCATATAACGCACCTGAACAGATGAAGTGTGTGTACGCAATAAAATATCCGGATTTTTCTCGATAAAAAAAGTGTCCTGCATATCACGTGCCGGATGGTATTCAGGCAAATTCAACGCAGTAAAATTGTGCCAGTCGTCTTCAATTTCCGGTCCTTCAGAAACAGTAAAACCAATGCGAGAAAACACGTCTATAATTTTGTTTCTCACCAAAGATATTGGATGGCGTGAGCCAAGTTCAACAGGTTCGGCAGGGCGCGTTAAATCACCGTAAATTCCTTTTTGATCACTTGAGTTTTCTAAAGCTTCCTTTAATTGATCAACTTTGTTTTGTGCTGCATCCTTCAACGTATTTAATGCTTGTCCGAAATCTTTTCTTTCGGCAGGCGCCACGTTTTTAAATTCAACAAATAAATCGTTAAGCAATCCTTTTTTACCCAAAAATTTAATTCTGAAAGATTCAATCTCCTCTTTGGAAGTGGTGTTAAACACCAATACTTCACCAATCAGTTCTTTTACTTTAGCCAACATTTTATAGAAAATTAAGATGCAAATTTACACAATTTTATATTTAAAAAACCAAGATAGGTTCTAAGATATATACTGGCATCTAAAGAATACAGATTGTTTATTGAAAATTATGTGTTGTTAAGTTAGAGAACGGGGCAATGCCCTTAAAACAAGGAGCTGACATCTTTAAAATTTATTGAAAGTTTAATATTTCAAACTATTTAATAAAAATAATATAACAAAAATTGCTTATTCGTTATATTTTATTGTATTTTATGTAAAAAGGTACGAAATAGCGTACTTTACTACAAAGTAATCAATAAAAACAAAAGACAAGAAGATGATGAAGCCAATTATAAAAAAATTCATGGATGAGGTAAATGAGCGCAACCAACATGAACCAGAATATTTACAAGCAGTACAGGAAGTAGCAGAATCACTTATTCCTTTTATCGCCAGTAGCGAAAAGTATTATGGAAAAAATCTGTTATTAAGGATGGTTGAGCCAGAAAGAGTGCTAATGTTTCGTGTTGCCTGGATTAACGACGAAGGTGAAATAATGGTGAACAGAGGCTACAGAATTGAAATGAATTCGGCCATAGGGCCCTATAAAGGCGGTTTGCGATTTCACCCATCGGTAAATTTAAGTATTTTAAAATTCTTGGCCTTTGAACAGGTTTTTAAAAATTCCTTAACTACGTTGCCATTGGGCGGTGGAAAAGGCGGTTCCGATTTTGATCCAAAAGGGAAATCAGATGTCGAAATTATGCGTTTTTGCCAAAGCTTCATGAGTGAATTATTTCGTCATATTGGTCCAAATACTGATATCCCTGCTGGTGATATTGGTGTTGGCGAAAGAGAAATTGGCTACCTATTTGGTATGTACAAAAAATTGAGGAATGAATTTACCGGGGTTTTAACCGGAAAAGGAATGTCCTACGGCGGTTCTTTAATTCGTCCGGAAGCAACAGGTTATGGTTGTGTATATTTTGCACAAAATATGTTGGAATTTAAGGGAGATACCATAAAAGGAAAAATAGTGACTGTTTCAGGATCGGGAAATGTGTCACAATATACTTGTGAAAAAGCAACACAATTGGGTGCTAAGGTGGTTACATTATCAGATTCTTCAGGTTATATTTATGACCAAGATGGGATTGATGCCGATAAATTGGCCTTTGTAATGGAACTTAAAAATGTAAAACGAGGAAGAATTAGTGAGTACATTAAAAAATACCCAAAAGCAACCTTCCATAAAGATGAAAATCCATGGAAAGTTAAATGTGACATCGCCATGCCTTGTGCAACCCAAAACGAAATACACAGTCCAGACGCAAAAATTTTGATTGAAAACGGATGTCTTGCGGTTATTGAAGGTGCCAATATGCCTTCAACCATTGAAGCCATAGAAGTTTATCAAAAGGCTAAAATTTTATTTGCTCCCGGAAAAGCTTCCAATGCGGGTGGCGTTGCAACATCCGGTTTGGAAATGAGCCAAAACTCTTTGCGAATGAATTGGAACAGTGAAAAAGTAGACAGAAGATTAAAAAACATTATGGAAAACATCCATGATGCCTGCCTAAAATACGGAGCCCAAGAAGATGGTTATGTCGATTATATGAAAGGTGCAAATATTGCCGGATTTGTAAAAGTGGCCGATGCTATGTTAGCGCAGGGCGTGGTTTAAATTAAAAATTTTATCAAATACAGAAGACTGTCCATTTGCGACAGTCTTTTTTTGCCTTATAATTTATCAAAAGAAAATCTGAAAATTTAAGGTGAAAATGATATCTTGCATTTGAAAATAAATGCCGATAAAATGAACAGAAATCCATTGCCCGACCTAAAAAATCATGAGTTTGAAGAGGTTGCATTTAACCAATTGATGCAAAACAGAATTAACAAAGTGCTCATTGTTTGTTCCAACTACGATTTTTATATGTTGGAGGAAGACGGTCGGATAGACGAGCGAATTTTTAATGAATATATGGCGCTTAATTTAAGATATCCGCCTAGTTTTGTTCATGCCAATTCTGCCAAAAGAGCTATAGGAATGATGAATTCTGATAAAATTGATTTGGTAATCACCTGGCTGGATATTGGCAATTACAAGGCATTTGAATCTTCAAAACTGATAAAAGAAGCTTTTCCAAACATTCCAATTGCGGCATTAAGCCACTATTCTTCTGAATTAAGAAAAAAAGTGCTTAGCGAAAACACTGGAATTATCGATTTTGTTTTTCACTGGAACGGCAACGTTGATATTTTTTTGGCAATCATTAAACTTACCGAAGACCGGATGAATGCCGAAAAAGACATCAATCAAATTGGTGTGAAGGCCATTTTACTGGTGGAAGATTCCTTGAAATTTTATTCGCGGTATTTGCCCATTATGTACAAAATCATCTTAAAACAAACGCGTTCATTTATGTCGGAAGGCTTAAATGAACACAGGGCAATGATGTTGATGCGGGGCCGGCCAAAAATTTTGCTGGCCACAAACTATGAGGAAGGATTGTTTCTTTTTGAAAAGTACAAACACAATCTTTTAGGCGTTATTTCTGATGTCAGTTATCCTAAAGACGGAAAAAGAGATCCTGAGGCAGGATTCGAATTTTTAAATTATGTAAGAGGTCATGAACGCTATTTTCCTTTTCTGGTGCAGTCTTCCGATAAAAATAATGAAAAACGAGCTTTAGAACTAAAAGGAAAATTTTTATACAAACATTCGGAAACCTTAGGAAAGGAAATAAAAAATTACATCACCAAATATTTTTCTTTTGGGGCTTTTGAATTTTGGGATCCAATTCAGATGAAGGTTTTGGCAACGGTGGAAGATTTAAACAGCTTTCAAAAAGCGTTAACCAATGTAACGTTGGATGCCATTGTTTATCATGCCAAAAGGAGTGAATATTCAAAATGGTTAAGGTCAAGGGCGCTTTTTCCATTGGCAAACCTCTTTAGTAATGTAGAATACGAAGATTTTGAAGATCCTGAAGAAATCAGGGATTTTTTAATCAGAGCCATTAAAGCCTATCGGGTTTACAGATCAAGAGGCGTTATTTCAAAATTCAGTAAAAATACCTATGATGAATATTTGGGATTCGCAAGAATTGGTGAAGGTTCTTTAGGCGGAAAAGGACGCGGATTGGCGTTTATTGATTCGTTTTTAAAACGCCATAAGTTGTTCAATAAATACAAAGATGTGAATATTTGTATTCCGCGTACGGTGGTTTTAAGTACGGAAGTGTTCGATGATTTTATGGAAAAACATGAACTGATAGGATTTGTGGCGAGTTGTAATGATGATGAAGAAATTTTAAATAAATTTATCTCAAAACCGTTGCCAAAATGGGTGATGGAAGACATTCAGGTTTTTTTAAACGTAAGCAAATCACCAATCGCAGTGCGTTCTTCCAGCGTTTTGGAGGATTCTCATTATCAGCCTTTTGCCGGTGTATTTTCTACCTATATGATTCCAAATACCGACAAATCTAAAATGGTAGAGATGGTGGCCAGTGCCATCAAGTCGGTCATGGCGTCTGCTTTTTTTCAAAACAGCAAAATTTATTTAAAAGCAACTTCCCACACCATTGAAGAGGATAAAATGGCGGTGATTTTACAGGAAGTTACCGGAAAACAATATGACGACGTGTATTATCCAAATATTTCCGGTGTGGCCCGTTCTATTAATTTTTACCCAATTGACCAGGAATTGCCCAATGAAGGCACTGCAAATATTGCATTGGGTTTGGGTGAAATTATTGTTGGCGGCGGAAATACATTACGGTTTTCACCTTACCATCCAAAAAAAGTGTTGCAGCTTTCCTCTCCGGGTTCAACGCAACGCGACACGCAGCAATATTTTTTTGGGTTAGACATGAATCCCGATAGCTATTTTGCCTCAACCAGTGAAGCGGTCAATAAAAAGAAAATAACCATCAGAAATGCAGAAAAACATGGGTCACTAAAATTTGTGGCATCAACCTACGACTTACAAAATAATATTATCAAGCCCGGGGTTTTGCACGACGGACTTCGCGTAATTACTTTTGACAATATTTTAAAATACAACACCTTTCCCTTACCCGAAATTTTACAAGATTTATTGCGCATCGGCCAGCGTGAAATGCGAAACCCCATTGAAATGGAGTTTGCGGTTAATTTGGATGTTCCGCATGGGCAAGCTAAAGAATTTAGCTTTTTGCAAATTAGGCCTATTATAGAAAGCATCGAAACCCTGAGCACGCTTCCGGAAGATTTTAATGTTGAAGACACCATCATTTATTCGGAATCGGCATTGGGTAACGGGAATTATGAGAATATTCAAGATTTTATTTATATCAAACCAGAAACTTTTAACGCGGCAAATACAAGAAAAATAGCAGCCGCGGTGGAGCAAATCAATAAAAAATTCGCCGAAAAAGACAAAAATTATATTTTAGTCGGACCCGGAAGATGGGGATCTAGCGATCCGTGGTTGGGAATTCCCGTAATTTGGCCTCAAATAGCATCAGCAAAAATAATTGTGGAAGCCGGTCTTAATAACTTTAGGATTGATCCAAGTCAGGGAACACATTTTTTCCAAAATTTAACTTCATTTAAAGTTGGCTATTTGACGATAAACCCATTTATAGATGATGGATTTTTCAACCTGGATTATTTAAATAAGCAACGGGCTATTTATGAGGATGATTATTTAAGGCATGTGCATTTTAAAGAACCGCTAACTGTTATTATTGAGGGAAAAAGCAACAAAGCAGCCATTTTTAAAGAAGGATATAAATTGAATAAAGGCCAAAATCCCACCGTAAAATTAGATGATGATGAACAATTAGAAGGTTTTATGTAAGAAATTTCAAATGTCGGAAGACAGAAGACGGAAGACAGAAGTGCAATAACAAATTTGCATTTTTAATATCTAAATAAAACTCCCTTTCCTAAGGAAAAAGCATGGAATAGGATAAACGGCAAAATTGGAATTTCAACTAAAATTTTAGCGCAAAAATGACCCTTTTTGCGCTTTTTGTTTTCGCCCAACGAAAACGTTTTAGAAAAATGCGAAAATTAAAAATTATTGCCTCTTTTTTGTTTAAGAATTAATATATTATCTGTAATTTTGTACCTGATTATTTAAATATTTAATAAATTATATATACGATTAAATTATATTATTATGAATGTAAAAAATATTTTGACAAACCTTGAAACCAAACATCCAGGTGAAAAGGAGTACTTACAAGCAGTTCATGAGGTGTTAGAATCCATTCAAACAATTTATGACGAAAACCCTCAATATGAGGCCGCTAAAATTATTGAAAGATTGGTTGAACCTGACCGCATTTTAACTTTTAGGGTTTCCTGGGTTGATGATGAAGGGAATGTACAAGTTAACTTAGGACACCGAGTGCAATATAACAATGCAATTGGACCATACAAAGGCGGTATCCGTCTTCATCCTAGCGTAAATTTAAGTATCCTTAAATTTTTAGGATTTGAACAAACATTTAAAAATGCCTTAACAACTTTGCCGATGGGTGGCGCAAAAGGAGGATCTGATTTCAACCCGAAAGGAAAATCAGATGCTGAAATTATGCGTTTCTGTCAGGCTTTTATGTTAGAGTTATGGCGCGTTATTGGCCCTAGCCAAGACGTACCGGCAGGTGATATTGGAACCGGAGGAAGAGAAATTGGTTTTATGTACGGAATGTATAAAAAATTGCAATTTGAAAATACCGGTGTTTTCACAGGTAAAGGTTTAAATTGGGGCGGAAGTTTGATCAGACCGGAAGCTACAGGTTTTGGCGCAACATATTTTACAAATGAAATGCTTTCAACCAATAACGACACTTTTAAAGGAAAAACAGTTTCTGTTTCAGGTTTTGGTAACGTGGCTTGGGGCGTTGCCCTAAAAGTTACCGAACTTGGCGGTAAAGTGGTGACCATTTCTGGTCCTGACGGCTATATTTATGATGAAAGAGGTTTAGATGCTGAAAAAATCGATTATTTATTGGCACTGAGAGCGTCAAACAATGATATTGTTTCTCCATACGCAGAAGTATTTCCGGAAGCTAAATTTTACGCAGACAAAAAACCTTGGGAAGTTGCAGTGGATATTGCTATGCCTAGCGCAACCCAGAATGAACTGGATGGTGAAGACGCAAAATTATTGATCAAAAATGGTGTAAAATATATTGTTGAAGTTTCCAATATGGGTTGTACGCCTGAGGCTGTTGATTTATTTCATAAAAACAGATTGCCTTTTGCGCCTGGTAAAGCAGCAAATGCCGGTGGCGTAGGCGTATCTGGTTTGGAAATGTCTCAAAATGCCATGAAATTAAACTGGACCAAAGAAGAAGTGGATGCCAAATTGCACCAAATTATGTCTTCTATACATGAAGCTTGTTCTAAATACGGAACTGAAAATGATGGATATATCAACTATGTTAAAGGTGCGAATATCGCTGGCTTTATCAAAGTTGCCGATGCAATGTTAGATCAAGGTATTATCTAATATACATTTAAAATGTAAAAGCCGGTCTAAAATTATTTTAGACCGGCTTTTTTTATGGTTAAATAGTTATAATTATTCCGATTTTGAACCTTCAAATTGCTGTTCTTTTAATTTAAACAGGATATTGAAAGTGGTTAAGCTCCCATAAATTCGGGTAATGTATTGTTGCAGATCAACCTTGTCCAAATCGTCCAGTTTACTCGAATTTATTTTTTGTTCCATCACGCGCAATCGGTCTCTTACCATCACAATTTTGTGAAAAAAGACATCAATCGGAATTTCCTTACTGGCCAATTTTGGGTCTTTCGGTTCCATAACCAATTTTCCGCCTTTCCATCGGTCGCCCAAATGAACAACTTCTGAAATATCCGACCATTGTTTCAGCATATTTTTTAAGGTTGTTTGAACATCATAAAAACTAACAGTATCCACTTCATCTTCAACGCATTCAATGACTTCAAACTTGCTGTCGATAGCGATGGTTTCCAGTCCGTTTTCAATAAAAGTCACCCAATAATCTTTGGCGCTCACATTGGTTACTACGCCCAATCCAAATTCTTCGTGTTTAATTCGTGATCCAATTCCTAGTATCTTCATTTTTAGCAGATTTAATTTAACAAATAGATTCCGAAAATAGTCAAAATAAAATAAACGGCAAGTGACATTGCGCCGGCATAATCTTTTGCCAAACGTTGTCCGATCAACAGCATAATTAAAGTAATCGCGGCGAATTCCAGTCCCACTTTTGCCACAGTTCCGTCACCTTCAGTAAAAATATAATAACCACCAATAAGCATTAAAACGCTTGCACCGATTTCAAAAATTAATACCGTCAGCAACAAAAGCGGCACCATATTTTTAAGCGGGGAATTTTTAAAATGACCGGTGATAAAATCCACGTTTCCTTTCCAGTCGGTGATTTTATCTATGCCCGATTGCAAAAAAGTGATGATTAAAAACACCAAGACCAGTATTTCTGCTGAATGATTGTTAAAAATAGACATAATGATAAGTTGTTTTTAGGCTTCTTTTATATGAAGCAATCGGGTTAATTTTATGGACAAATCGAGTAAAATTATTTTGGCGTTTCCGTTGCGTTCTATATGGTAAATGGCATCATTTAATTCTTTGTCAATTTCAATAATATTGCCGCTGTGCACAAAAGGCGCAAACTTTTCCAGATTGAAACCAGGCGTTTTCGGTTGCAAAAATACCAGTGATTCCGCATTGTAATTCAGCAATAACGCCTGACGAAAAAATTGCAGGCAATAGGTTAAAAATCGTTTTTGGGTTTCCCTTCCGGTTTTTGAAATGGTGTCGCTCCACCCGATGAGTTCTTGAATAACCGCAGCGTTCCCTTTTGCCTTAAAGGCGGCTCTTACCCAAATAATAAACCATTGTTCAAATTGTTCGTCCGATGTGTCGTTGTGCAATAAATGCAGCGCCTTGTTAAAATCACCATCGGCCTGAATGGCAATTTGTTCGGCAATTGGCGGATCGGTTCCTTCTATTTCAATCAAGCCTTTTACAATGTCATTTTCCGACAATAAAGGAAAATGCAAGACCTGGCAACGCGATTTTATGGTTGATATAATTTGGTCTTCATTTTCGGCAATCAAAATAAAAACTGTTTTTTCAGGAGGTTCTTCCAGCAGTTTCAATAATTTATTTGAAGCAGAGGCATTCATTTTGTCGGCCATCCAGATAATCATAATTTTATAACCGCCTTCGTATGATTTCAGTTTTAAGGCTTTTACAATTTCTTCGGCCTCGTCAACGCCAATTTGGCCTTGTTTATTTTCAACGCCAATTGATTGCAGCCATTCAAATAAATTACCGTAGGGATTCAACGCCACAAAACTCCGCCATTCATCCAAAAACAAGTTACTTACCGGCCTGCTTTTTACCACTTCATTGGTGGCTACCGGAAACGCAAAATGCAAATCGGGATGCATTAATTTTGAACATCTTATTTTGCATGAACCCTCATCATTGCTGCCTTTGCATAATATATATTGGGCATAGGCAATGGCAATCGGCAAAGTTCCCGTGCCTTCTTTGCCAATAAATAGTTGCGCATGAGAAATACGCCCGTTATCGGTCGATTTCATCAGGTGATTTTTCAAATGCGTCTGTCCTAAAATTTCTGAAAATTCCATTGAAGCGAAAGTAAAACTTTTTTTCTTTTTTAAATCTTTTCCAAACCCAATCTTTTAATTTTTTTGGTTTATTTCTTATTAATTACAACAATTTATAGATAATTGTTTTGGACGTTCCCCTGCGGGTCAGGCTTTCGCTGCTCGCTTTTTTTTGTTGCAAAAGCAACAAAAAAATAGCTCAAACATGTCGCTCTATCCTTAACGCAAGTGATATTGTAAATACAACTTAGCTTTCCTGTCTCCAACTATTTTCAAAGAAAAGGGAGTTTTACGATTTATTTGAAATGCAATTTGTTTTCCCTGCTTCCTACTTCGGTCTTCGGTCTTCCGACTTTTCTGAAATCGCTTTCGTAAAAAACCACAACCCCAAGCCTAAATTCCCTTATATTTGTAGTATAAATATTTATTAGAGATGAAAACACTACAAGACATTAATTTTAAGGATAAAAAAGCACTCATTCGCGTTGATTTTAACGTGCCGTTAGACGAAAATTTTAAGGTGACGGATGCCACCAGAATTGAAGCTGCAAAACCAACAATCGATAAAATATTAAAAGATGGCGGAGCGGTTATTTTAATGTCGCATTTGGGAAGGCCAAAAGGTATTGAAGCCAAATATTCATTAAAACACATTCTTGATGAGGTTGTCGAAATACTTAAAGTTCCCGTAAAATTTGTTTCTGACTGTGTTGGAGAAGTTGCGGAAAAAGCTTCTGCCGATTTAAAAATGGGTGAAGTTTTGTTGCTTGAAAATTTGCGTTTTTATGCAGAAGAAGAAAAAGGCGATGAGGCATTTGCCAAACAACTTTCAAAATTAGGTGATGTGTATGTGAACGATGCATTTGGAACCGCTCACAGAGCGCACGCTTCCACCACTATTGTCGCTAAATTTTTTCCTGAAAATAAATGTTTCGGCAGCTTGTTGGCGCAAGAAATCATCAGCATCAAAAAGGTGTTGGAAGATAGTGAAAAACCGGTATTGGCAATTTTAGGAGGCGCAAAAGTGTCTTCAAAAATAACGATTATCGAAAATATTTTAGATAAAGTTGATCATTTAATCTTAGGCGGAGGAATGAGTTTTACCTTTGTTAAGGCGCTTGGAGGCAAAGTTGGAAATTCTATTTGTGAAGATGACAAACAAGAACTGGCGCTTGA
>JAWOHJ010000206.1:0-13506 GCA_046485225.1 Lutibacter sp.
TCATATTTTCCTTATATGAACGGAACATTTGTTTTTAAACATGCGGTTGTTCGTTTTTCTGAAGTCATTATGGAAGGCTTAAAAGCTAATAATCTGGAAGCTTCTGATATTGATATGTTAATTCCTCATCAGGCAAATTTGCGTATTTCTCAGTTTGTACAGAAAAAATTCGGGTTGAACGACGATCAGGTCTATAACAATATTATGCAATATGGAAATACCACAGCAGCTTCAATTATCATTGCCCTCGCAGAAGCTTGGGAAAACGGAAAAATAAAAGACAATGACCTTGTGGTATTGGCCGCTTTTGGCAGCGGATTTACGTGGGGAAGCGTGATCATTAGGTGGTAGGCCCCCTAGCCCCCGAAAAGCCCCCTAACCCCCGAAGGGGGAATTTTAAGAAAGTTAAAAGTTAAAAGTTAAAAGTTAAAAGTTAAAAGTTAAAAGTTAAAAAGGTAAAACAAATCAAACCTCCCTTTCCTTGGTAAAAGCCTGTCCCGTTTTTAGAACGGGAGGTCGGGGATAGGAGAAAAATTAAAAGCCTCTAAAACGCAAGTTTAGAGGCTTTCTCAAAAAGACTATCAATTAACTAATTCAAATAATTATAAATATTCTTTTATATGTTTAAAGCATTTGTATGCTTTTTGTATTCGTAATGTTTACCCTGCAAATTTAAGGCTTTAACGCGTTTAACTTGTTAAAAGATAGTTAATTAAATGTAAACAAATTCACAAAGTTTTTACATAAATCCTTCACTTCCTTTAGTTTCATTGTTATCTCTTACTTTACGACTTTTTGCGCTATTTTTTCCTCCGCCAAATTTGTACATAAATCCAACATAAGCGGTTCTGCTTTCCCAGTTAAATTGTCCTGATTGCGGATAAGGATTTTTGGATTCAAATTTGAATTTCATACCTTCAAAAATATCGTTAACCCTTAGGCTGATGGTGCCTTTTCCTTTCAGCACATTTAAACTGGCGCCTGTGTTAATCATCCACATTGGATCTGTTTTAAATTGGATGGATTCTCCGCCGCCTCTGTACATTCCAAACAATTGAAAACGCAGATTTTTAGTGGCGGTAAAATTATTGTTTACCCTGAAATTAAAGGAATTGTTGGTAACTTCAAGCTGATCTCCGTTGGCAATTCCGCTTTCTTTTTGCGTATATAAATCGAAACTACCACTCACTCTCCACCAATTTGCTATTTTATGATTGCTGGAAAACTCCACCCCATATCTGTTGTTGCTTTCCGTATTTGTGTAGGACATTTCTACTTTGTCATCATCCAAAGGATCAATATTCAGAATTCTGGTAATGTTGTCGTTCACCCTTCTGAAGAATGTTCCAAAAGTAATGGAACCATCTTTGTACTGGCGAGTATAATTTAATTCGTAAGAATTGGTGAATTGCGGTTTAAGATTCGGATTTCCTACAGAAGTCACTGTTGGCGAACTCCATTCTCTGATTGGATTTACCTGACCAATTGACGGACGGTCGACTCTGCGGCTGTAACTTAACTGAAACTGATTTTTTTCACTGGCATTGTATGTGAAAAATGCGGACGGATAAACCGTAAAAATTTCATCATTGTAAGTCGCGGTTTCCGTGTTTTTAACAAAAGTGCCATCTACTTCATATTGTTCCAATCGTGCACCCAATTGTACCGCCAATTTGTTAAAAGTCTGGTTGTAGTTTGCATAACCTGAATAAATTTTGCGGTCATATTCAAAAGAAGAATTGCCTTTTGGTTCAGTTTCATACCAGCCGTTTCCATCATTAATTAAATCACCGTTTGTGTCGTACACAAATTCGTGCTGGCTGGTGACATTGTTATTTTTGGTATCTTCCATTCTGGCTTCTAGACCCAGTTCCACTTTGGCATTTTCAGAAATTGGGTTGGTGTAATCCAGATTGATCAGGTTTGTTTTTCGATCATTTGTAACAATATCATTGTAATTTGAAATCAGATTATTTGGACGAATTGTTTCTTTATACAGCGCATTTTCCGGACTGTCAGAATTTGAAAAATTTGCTTCCAACTCTAAATTATGGCCTTTCTTATCAAAATTAAGGCTGTAATTAAAATTATAAGCGGCTGAATTGTTGTCGCCTTCAACCATACTTAAGCTGTTGCTGTTTAAAATATTGTTGTAAAAAACTGTGGTGTTTCCGTCAGTTTCTGAATTTGACACATTTTGGGTTGTGTAGAAGGAAAATGTGTTTTTATCATTCAAATAAACATCGGCGCCCAATTTCAGCAAATGAGAAGTACGGTCACTTTCCATCAAAAAGCTTTGTACAGAATTGTTATCGTATCGGAACATTTTTCCGCCCCTTTCACTTTTGCCGTCGTTCATTCCATAATTTGAAAAGAAATTCACTTTTCCGGTTTTAAAATTCATATCCAATGATCCGTTAAATCGGTTATGAATTCCTGAAGTTATTCCGGTGTTTACGGTGGCATTAAATCCTAAATTCGAATTTTTATTCAATACAATGTTTATAATTCCGCTCATTCCTTCCGGATTGTATTTTGCTGATGGATTTGTGATCAACTCGATGCTTTTGATTGAGGTTGAAGGAATTTGCCTTAACAGTTGCGCCGTATCAATATTCGACGGTTTACCATCAACCAACACCCTTACATTGTCATTTCCGCGCAAGCTAATATTTCCTGTTTGGCTGTCGACCGAAACGGATTGCACGTTGTTCAACAATTCTGAAGCAGTTGCGCCGGCAGAGGTTAAATCCTTTCCGACATTGATCACTTTTCTGTCAATTTTTTGCGTTACCGTTGAGGTTTCAGCTACCACCAGCACTTCATCCAATTGTGCGGCTTCTTCTTTTAAAGCGATGGTTCCCAAATTAATGTTGGAATTTAATTTGGTAATATTTATTTTTTTGGTTTCGGTTTTGTAACCAATAAATTGAATTTCGACGTTGTTTTCACCTTCAGGAATTTGTTTGATGGAAAAATTTCCATTTGCATCGGTAATTCCCCCCGTGGTTGTTTTTTTGTTGGCATCTTTAATAACAATGCTCACATAAGGCAATGCCTGTTTTGTTGTTTCGTCAATCACTTTTCCGGTAACTAACCCAGTTTTCGGATTGTCATTTGAAGGAAGTTGTGCAGAAATAGTCAATGATAGGAATAGACAGCAGAATACTATTAATTTTTTCATTTAGTAAGTAGTAATTTTAGTTAGTAGTGTTAATTGTAATAAAAAATTGCTTTTGTAACGGTATTGTTTGTTGTTTTAATTTTTCATTTTGATTTGCCTTATTTTGATTTTTTAGCATCATTCGTTTTTAGTAGACTACAAACTTTATATTTTGTTACACTTTTTCTTAAACTTTGGCTAATTTTGTTGAATGATAAAAAAAACATTGGTTATTGGAGCCTCCACAAATCCAAGCAGGTATTCATTTATGGCAATTCAGAAGTTAACCAATTACGGACATCCGGTAATGGCAATCGGCAATAAAGTTGGAGAAGTGAGTGGCGTAAAAATCACCACAGAAAAGGTAATTTTTGAAAATATTGATACAGTAACACTTTATTTGAACAAGAAAAATCAGGAAATTTTTTACGACTATATTATTGGTTTAAATCCAAAGCGGGTAATTTTTAATCCAGGAACCGAAAATGAGACTCTTGAAAATTTACTTACAAAAAATCACATTGCTTTTGAAGAAGCATGTACGTTGGTGTTGCTGAGTATTGGAAAATATTAAATTATTGTTATTTCAGTATTTGCAATTTTTGTTCAAATAGGCTTTGTAAAAAATAAGGCAAAAAATAAACCTCTTTAAATTAGATTTAAAGAGGTTTTATGATTCATTTTAATTAGATTTAAGTTCTCAAAAGCGGTTGTAAAGAGATTACTTTTCAATCGTAATGTTTTACATGCTGCAATAGGAAATTAAATCCTCAATCCATTAAACCATTAATTATAGTGAGTCTAAAAATTTGTTCAATTCTTCTTTGGTTTTACCAAGTTTTACTTGAAGCTTTCCAAGCATTTCTTCTCTTTGACCTTCTTCATACATAAGATCATCGTCTGTTAAATCTGCATATTTTTGTTTCAATTTAGCTTTCTGGATATTCCAGTTTCCTTTTGCTTCAGTTGTGTTCATGATATTATATTTTACTTGTGAATGCGTTTTCACTTATCAAAGATATTCCCATTTCTTGCGTCAGGTGTTACACAATTCTATCGATAATTTACATCATTCACACGTTTTATTGTAAATTAATATAAGTGTACAATCCGTAGAGTATCAATAAAACTGTGACAATAATTAAATTGAGTATATAGACCACACTGCTTTTGAAAGCGGATACCAAGTGAGATTCTCCATAAAATCGACGATGTGCCGGAAAAAAATAAACCACCATCCAAATAAGTCCGGCCGATTGAATAATCAGATTTATCCAGCCAAAGATTGGTGAAGCAGACAAAGCAAAAAGTTTATCTATAAAAAACAATAACAAAATCATCAACAGCAAAAACGAAAAGAGATGTAGCGTAAAAATACCGTGATCATAAAAACACCATCTTTTTTTATTGTGAAATAGCCATAAGAAAAAGGCGAAAACGGGCATATAAATAAACAAAACCTTGGGCAGATTAAGGATAAAGGATTTGCCAAACTTATTTACTATTTCTTTGTTTGTGTTTTCTTCTTTTACGGTCAGCCATTTTTTTAGAAACCAATATTCTGTTTTGCCTAATTTTTCTTTTTCTGCACTGTGTTTTTGGATCCAATCTAATTGTTTGGTTCCCTTGAAGCCAAAATCCGTAGTTTTTTCCAGATTAATTTCTTTGGTGTCTTTCAGTAATTTTTTTATTGTGTCATTATTATTCTGAGAAATTACGCCAATTTTGGTCAGTCCGTCCACACCTTTTTCATCAATCTTTAGCGAGTCTAATGCGGGAACAACTTGTTCAACTTTATTTTTTACGTTGGTTACTGCTATTTTTGCATTGCCTGCCGGAAATAAAGAAATCAGCAAAAAAGTTACAAAACTGGTAAAAATATACAATTTAAAAGGCGGTAAAAAAGACATACGTTGTCCCGATGTGTAAGCTTTTGTGACTGCAGCCGGTTTAAAGAGCAATAAGATTATTGTTTTCCAAAACTTTTTGTCGTAGTGTGTTAAGTCTTCAAAAAAATGAGTGAATAAATGATAAAAAGTAATGCGTGTTATTGTGTTTTCCTGCCCGCAGTTTGGACAAAAACGCTCTTCAACCACATGTTTGCAGTTGAGGCAGTCGGTCTCCAATCTTAATCTATTTTTTGCCATTTAGTGATTTTTTTAGTAAGCTTCTACTCAGAAATCGAAGAATTTACCAATGTAAATCAATTCACGAAAAACTTACTGATAACTATTTGGTTTCAGCAAATTTTATAATGGCAGCATTAAACTTATCTGTTTCCTCCAAAAACAAACTGTGGCCGCTTTTTTCAAAAGGAATGAGTTGCGAATTTGATATTCCAGCTAACATCTGTTCAGCCAAATCAAAAGAGCATATTTTATCTTTTTTGCCGTGTAAAATTAAGGTTGGAATTGCTATTTTTTTCAAATCAGGTCTCAAATCGGTGTCACGCAAAGCAACCAAACATTCGGCTGTTGCGTAAGAAGAGGCGCTTATCCCAATACCATTCAGCCAATTGCCAATTCCTTCATTCAATGAGTTTTCTGTTGTTGAAAATATTTTTGCAAAATTTGAAAGAAGTTCGGGACGGTCCTTATAATTCAAGGCAATTAAATCATCAACGGCACTTTTTGGCAAATTATACTTAAAATCATCACGCTGCGTCCATATGGGCGCTGCCGCTCCGGCCAAAATCAATTTTGAAACGTGTGCGCCATTATACTTAGCTACAAAACGAATTACAATAGCGCCACCCATAGAAAAACCTGCCAAAACTGCATCTTTTATGTCCAGTTTGTTTAAAACTGTTTTAATGTCTGCTGCGTGCACATCATAGTTATAATCGCCATAAGGTTTGCTTGATTTGCCAAAACCTCTTAAAGTAATGCCAATTACCCTGAAATTATTGTTTATTAAATCGTTATATTGGTATTCATACATTTCGTCGCTCAATGGCCATCCGTGAATTAACACAATAGATTTACCTTCGCCTGCATCGGTAACGTGCAACTTCACATTAGGAGCAACTTCTATATACTCTGCTCTTGTGATGTCGGATTTTTGGTTTTTAAGTAATTTTTCCATTGTTCTAGTTTTTATTGCGATTTAATTAAATTGAATAATTCCATTCGTTAATTTCGTAAATTAGGAATGTTCTAATTTGTATTTTATCAAAATAGAATTCAGTGATTCGCCATAGGTTTTTAGCTTGTTCAGCGTAATTTCAGGACTCATTTCCGATGGGATAGTCTCAGGCATTTCATTTAAAAATTCTAACAATTCAGGATATTGATTCTTAATAATCGTCGTAATTTTAAGAATTCTTGAATTCAGATAATTTTCAAGGTGTTCATAAACCAGGTTTTCATTTTCATATTGCGCTTGGCATTCCGTTCTGATTTCGTTCGGTATCAGATTGTCAATTGACGTATTTATTGATTTATTTTCCATCTTTTAATTTCTAAATTCATTTGTTATTAATGCCGTAAAGGGTTTGTGAGTTCCTCATTTCCGATTGTATTTTATCTGAATTGAATTGCCTTAATTTTATTTTTTCAGGTTGATTTTATTTGCTTATTCCTTAAATACTCTTTGGATGCTATTGGTTTTAATCATAGCACCCAACGAGTTCCTTAATTTTTATTTAGTATCGAAATATTGCGGCAAGTCCTGTTTCAGAAGGCATTTTGTCAGCTGGAAGCACCATCACGTTTCCTCCCATTTTTATAACCAATTCCCCAAGATCATCAAGCAGGTCATCTACTTTCGGATTTGTTAAATCTCTATTTTGAATATTTCCGGTAACTTGGTTTGTTAATTTATTTGCCATCATTCGATCGGCCTCAATAATAAGCGTTTCAATCTTTCCTTCAACAGCTGCAACACCAATTTCCTTCATATCATCACTGCCTTTTCCGTTTGCTTTTTCCTGGGAAAACTTTTCAACTATACGGTCAAGTTTCCCTAAATATTCAGGTTCCATTATACTCCAAGCCAACTCCGCCAATTTTTCAATTGAGACAGATTCGGGATTGGTATTAATTCCGTCAGGGAGCAACAATGGATTTTTGTTTACCTTTTGAAAGATATTGTGGTGATTTGGCAAGGCAGCTAAAATAAGTGGCAAGCCAGTTGGTTTTGAATAATTTTCATAAATTGACTTTGAAACCGCACGAAAATATCGTGCCGTATCATTGTCTTCTTCATCACTTTTACCTCCGTGCCCGTGATGCATAGTGTTACTGGCTCCACCAGTGCCGCCATAAGATGCTACCGTTGAATGTTTTTCTGTTAACTCATCTCCAAGCGCTTCGGTTAGGGTTTCCGGAACATCTGAATGAAGAACTAACTTTACCAACGAATGACGGTTTCCTTCAAAAAGCTGAATGTCTTTAAGACCTATTCCTAAAACGTGGTATCGGTCAGTGGATTGCAAATATTGTCTTAGCGGTTTTGTATGAAAACTGTCGGCAACCATAGCCAATTCCTTAACAGACTTTTGCATTTTTATAACTTTAAAAAATCCTTTAGCGCTAAATATTGCCAATCCTTCGGTAGTTTGATTCCAAATATTTTCGTCATCAATAATTGCTTCAAAAGGCTCAAGACTTTGTTTAACTTCATTGGCAGCATATTTTTGAACCAATGACGCTTCCAATTCTTTAAGCAGATTTTTAAAACGGATGACATCCTGAAGATTTTCGGGATGACTTCTGTGTGTTGGCATATATAGAGAAATACAAGGCGCTTCGTTAATGCTAAGCAATTCTTGAACTATTTCTTTTGTAAGTAATTCCATAATATTGTGTTTTTATTAAGTAGTATTTTTGTTGCTAAATTTTAGCAATAAATTTTTCGAGCTGGCTATTGAACTCGTTTTCATTTTCCATATTGCTTAAATGGCCGGCATGGGGAATTAATTCGAGTAAAGAATCTTTAATTTTTTCTTGCATGGCAATTGCTGCTTCTGGGGGTGTAATTGTATCTTCTTCTCCAACCAAAATTAGCACGGGCACTTTTATTTTTGCCAGTTTGCTGCAGGTTTCCTTGCGGTTTGCCAAAGCGTGTAAACTTTTGCTGAGTGATGGAATTGTTGTTGTCACAATCATTTCCTTCACCGCTGCAATTTCTTCTAAATTTGATTTAAAAGATTCCTCTGCAAACAAATTTGGAATTAAATCTTCAGCAAGTTGTTCAACACCGTTTTTCTTGATGTTTAAAATGGTATTCATTCGTTTTTCTTTTGCTTCCGGCGTATCTGCAGTGCAATTTGTGTCGCTTAAAATAATTGCAGTAAAACGGCCGGGGAAGTTTTCAATCGCTTTTAAAGCAATATACCCGCCCATAGACAAGCCACACAACATCGCTTTTTCAATTTTCAAAGCATCCATAAGGTTTAACAAATCAGTAACAAAAAGATCAATGGAAAAATCAATTGGCCCAACTTCAGATTCTCCATGGCCGCGAATATCATAGGCAATTACGCGGTAATTGTCTTTTAAAGCATTCATTTGTTTGTCCCACATAGATTTATTTAAGGGGAAACCGTGAATGAAAATGATGATAGGTGCTCCTTCCGGCCCTTCGTCGTTATAACTTATAATATTGTTATTAACTGTTAATTCGATGTTGTTTCCTTTATGTCTCATGTTACTGTTTTAATAATACTTCTTATTGTTTGTAATCCGAAAGCCGAAGTCGGGAGCTCGCAGTTATATTCACCCATAAAACTCCGTCTATCATCACCTGTCTCCCGTCTATCGCTTTCGTTTATATATTTCAGTTTATTTCTATTTTCAATTGGGATTCTTCACGGTTGAAAATAACATGAAGAATAAATTAACCTGCTGCCGGACCTGCCGTTTGATTCATCAGGTAATTTTCAATTCCCATTTGGTCCATTTGAGCGTGTTGAATTTCGGCCCAATCTGCGTGACCTTCTTCCATACCAAGTATTTTTGAAAGCAAATCGGAAGTGATTTGATCGCCAACCTCACGTGCCAGTTTTATGGCATCATTATAAGCCTTTATTGCATTTACTTCATCGTCACTGTCGTTATTAATTATTTCCGGAACTGTTTTTCCAATTTTTATGGCATTCAATTTGGACACTGTTGGTGCGCCATCTAAAAAAATAATTCTTTCAATAAGCCATTCTGCATGATGCATTTCATCCATGGCTTGTAAGCGAATGGCGTTATGAAGTTTTCCGTAACCCCAGCTTGCACACATTTCAGAATGCACCATGTACTGGTTTATTGCTGTTAATTCGTCGGCCAATAGTGAATTTAATACTGTAATTAATTTTGCATTTCCTTTCATTTTATCTCTATTTTAGTTTATTAAAATCATAAATTTTGATTTTGTAAAGTTCGTCACTATAATAGGCAGGGTGTTACATAACTCTTAAAAAAAGTTACATCTTTCACACGTTAGAGCCTATAATAAATTGAATGGATTTCATCAAACGATGAATTATTGGCTGTTTTTAAAAAAAAAGTCCAAGGGATTTTAGCCTAAAGATTGAATGCTCAGCTTATTTTAATTGGTCTGCATAATAAAAATTTGCAGGTAATCCGCCTGTGTGCCAAAACAAGATGTTTGCATTTGACGGGATTTTGTTTTCATTTAGATAATCCAGCATGGCATAAAATGCGCGTCCTGTATAAACCGGATCCAAAAGAATTCCTTCATTTTGTGCCAATTCTTTAAGGGCTGCTTTTTCATTTTCGGTAATTACGCCATAACCTGCATCATTATAATCATTATTGATTTTCACTTCAGCAAGCTTATATTCTTTTTTGATATTCAACAATAATTTTCCTTCATTTACCAATTGAAGTACCATTTCTTCCAGGCTCAAGCCTTGCGTTTCGTTTTTATCAATTCCGATGGGAATCAATTTCATATTTAAATGGTAAAAATCATTTCCCAAGGCCAATCCGGCTTGCGTGCCTCCTGAGCTGGAAGCAAAAAAGAGATAATCAATCTTAAGATTTTGGTCTATAAGTTGTGCTTTTAACTCTTTAACAGCATTCACAAACCCAAGCGCTCCGGTAATATTCGATCCGCCGTAAGGAATAACAAAAGGTTTTTTCCCTTCCAAATTCAGTTGATGTTTTAAGTTTTCAATGTCTTCACCTTTTCGGTTTTCTCCCGTAAAATGAATTTGCGCACCCAATAAATCGGACAATAGTAAATTGCCGTTATATTTTTCGGGGGCAGTGCCGCCCAGAAGCAAATGACATTTCAGATTGGCAATGGCACAAGCGGCGGCGGTTTGCCTGCAATGGTTGGATTGTTGTGCACCGGCAGTTATGATGGTGTCGCAGCCATTATCCAAAGCTTCCCGGATTAAATATTCAAGTTTTCTGGTTTTATTTCCTCCGGATGCAAGTCCGGTTTGGTCATCTCGTTTGATATAAATATGATAAGGCGCGTATTTTTTAGAAAGATTTTTTAGGTGATGCAGGGGCGTGGGAAAAAATCCCAAATCAAATTTATGGTCTAGAATCATTTTTTATTTCTTTTTATAATTTTGAATTGAATTTTGTGTGCAATATCCATTGAAATTTTCAATATTTAAAACCCTTTACATCTATATTTATTTTTTTTAGTTTCTCTTTCAAAGCTTCATATTCTTTTTCCGTAATCACATTGCGATCTTTTAAAAAGTTGAGATTTTCAATTTGTTTTTCAATAGGTAAATCAGGGTCAATAACTGCATATTTCTCTTTCAAATAAGCGAAGGTTTTAGCTTTGAGTGTTTCCAGAAATGATGACAAGGCTTCCTCACTCGGGTTTTTGTCGTAAAAATCTATTAAATACCCGCTTAATGTGGTAACGTACAGCATGTGTTTTCTGTTAAAGATAGTCAGCAATAAAAATAGCACAAAAAGCAATCCTGAAAAGAAAACGAGAACCATATATATACCAAAAGGAATTTTAAAAATATCCCAAAAAGCCAGACCAAAAATGAATCCGGAAGCTAGGGTTATCCAGATAAATAGCCTGCTGGTTTTGGTTTCTCTGGTTATGGCATCGGGAATAATTTCATCGAAAGGAATAAAAATTTCTTTGGCGTTAAAAAAATTTCCCGAATAAAAAGTGATTCCGTCTGGTTCAAATTCAACTCGTTTAGAATTAAAAAATCTTTTTTGTTTAAAATCTTCCATTTTATGTTGTTTTGGTTGCTCCTTTTTTCCTATAAATCAGTTTTCATAAATCCGTAATCTGTTTTTTATGGCAATTAATTCATTTTCAAGTTCATCTATTTTTTGCAATAAATTAAAAGCAATATCAATTCCTTCGATATTAATTTCCAAATCCAAATGCATCCGAATCATTTTTTCAATATCGGTTATTTTATCCTGATGGATGTAATATGATTCTTCAATATTGGTAATTTGGATTAGTCCAATTTCATTTAAACTGCTGAAGAATGACATTTCAATCTTATATAATTCGCATAATTTTTGCAGCGGTATGAATTTTTCTTTGCTCATGGCGTTCTTAATTTAGCAAGTTCGGCAAACAACTGTTTTTCTTTTTCCGTAAGGTTTTTTGGCATTTTTATTTGGTAAGTAATGTATAAATCGCCAAAAGAACCTTCTTTTTTATAAACTGGAAATCCCTTTCCTTTCAATTTAACTTTTGTGCCATTTTGTGTTTCCGGTGCAATTTTAAGCTTTGCTTTTCCGTCAAAAGTATCCACGGTAATTTCACCGCCCAAGATAGCTTTGTACAAATCCAAGTCAACCGTTGTGTGTAAATTGTTCCCATCCAATTTGAATTTGGTATTGTTTTCAATGGAAAATGTAATGTTTAAATCGCCTTTCGGGCCACCATTGACGCCTTCGCCGCCATGTCCTTTAATTTTTATGACCTGTCCGTTTTTAACTCCGGCGGGAATGGTTAGCCGAATATTTTTTCCGTTAATTGTTAAAGTTCTTTTTTGGGTTTCATAAACTTCGGTCAGGTTAAGGTGCAATTCAGCGTTGAGGTCTTGTCCCCTATATTTTACACCACCGCCGGCGCCTCTTGATGAAGAACGTCCGCCAAACATCGATTCAAAAAAGTCGGAGTAATCGCCACCGCCAAAGTCGCCACCGCCATAGTCACCAAACGGACTTTGCCTTCCGCTTCCCTGGTATTGTCGTTGCTGCTGTTTAGCTTTTTCAAATTCCTCGGCGTGTTTCCAGTCTTTCCCGTGCTCATCGTATTTTTTACGATTTTCGGGATTGCTCAACACTTCGTTGGCTTCATTAATTTCTTTGAATTTCCGTTCGGCTTCCTTATCCGAAGGGTTTAAATCGGGGTGGTATTTTCTCGCCAATTTTCGATAGGCTTTTTTAATGTCACCTGCAGCAGCATTTTTTTCAATGCCCAATATTTTATAATAATCTATAAAAGCCATTTTTCTTTGTTTGAGGAAATCTACCTAAATTTACAAAAAATATGTTTAACTGTTTATTTGTTTAAAATTTATTTATGCATTCGTTATATCGCATTTAACATTTCAACATTTAACAATTCAACATATATCATATAACTAAAAGACAACTGCCTTATTGTCACCTAAAATATTTTGGCGTGATATTGGTTTAAAAAAATGTTATGAGCAAAACAAAAGTTTCTTACAAATGGGCCTTTAATGAATTTATTTGGCCTCGGAAAAAAATCATATTATTGGGGATTGTTTTAATCATTGTCAAAAGTTTGGCGGCTTTGGTGCTTCCTTATGCCAGCAAAACGTTGATAGATGACGTAATTCCTTCACGTGATGTTTCGACTTTAACAATATTGCTGGTGGTTGTTTGTGTTTCTATCCTTATTCAGGCGGTGAGTTCTTTTTCTTTAACGCGTTTGTTAAGTGTTGAAGCCCAGCATTTAATCTCTGTTTTACGAGCAAAAGTACAAAAGAAACTCCTTACGCTGCCCATCAGTTTTTTTGACAATAACAAATCGGGCGCACTTGTTTCCCGTGTGATGAATGATGTTGAAGGCGTGCGAAATTTGGTGGGAACCGGTTTGGTGCAATTGTTTGGCGGATCGATTACCGCCATAATCTCTTTGGTGATATTGATAAAAATCAATGCTTTAATGACCTTTTTTGTGTTGGTCCCTGTTGCCATTTTTGCGGTAGTGGCCTTAAAAGCATTTGGCTATATCCGTCCGATTTTTAGGGACCGCGGAAAAATTAATGCCGAAGTTACGGGCAGGCTGACTGAAACTTTAAACGGTGTTCGGGTTATAAAAGGTTTCAATGCCGAAAATCAGGAGAATAAAACTTTTGAAGAAGGCGTTGAGCGTTTGTTTTTGAATGTAAAAAAGAGTTTGACGGC
>JAWOHJ010000304.1:0-4193 GCA_046485225.1 Lutibacter sp.
GTATTTTACATATTTCTGTCAAAAGGAATCTACAAATATTCAAATTTGCCTATTTTAACAGAAAATGTTGTTGACTTGATTGTCGTTTCTCCGGTGACAACTGCCACTTTTTCTGAAAAGCTAACCGTTATATGTTTTTTGGGTAGCGACATTAAAAACGCAAAGGCAAGTCTTTTCAATTTGAATCAGACCATTTACAAAAGATATTATTCAAAACCCTTTTTTCAGATGGTTGCCATCCTTCCACAGGGATTGGAAAATGAATATTATGAATCTATTCAGGAGCTTTCAGCCTTTACAGACATCAGCAAATGGCATTTTATTTACGCAAGTCCACAAAATATCAACTTGCTTTTTGACAGTTTCGAAACGCCTTATGTATTAAATGAAAACCTTTATTCGGAAAACGCGTATATTGTGGATATGGAATTGCGTTTGCGCGGAAGAAAAGATGATGAAGATACCAAAGGTGGAAAATTATATGGATATAATATGAAATCGGTTGCCATATTGAAGAATAAAATGAAAGATGATATTGACATTATTTATTACCAATTGAAAAAATCGGCTGAAAAACAGGCAAGAAGAAAACGGGAAATTTAATTAAAGAAATGAAAAAATACTCCTACATAGGCATCGCATTTATTATTTTAATCTTCGGAATTTACGCCATTCCAAAAATTGTAGACAGATTTAAAACACCCGAATTAGTTACAATTTCAAAAGTTCCTCCGTTTGAATTTACCAACCAAGACGACAAATTGATCACCAATTCATTTTATGACGGAAAAGTTTATGTGGTGGAATTTTTCTTTACCACCTGCCCTACCATTTGTCCGATAATGAATGAAAATATGCTCAAAATACAAAATGAGTTTTACGGAAATCTGGATTTCGGTATCGCATCTTTCAGCATCAACCCAAAATATGACACACCACAAATTTTAAAAGAATATGCAGAAACACATGGTGCGACTTCAAAAAACTGGAACTTTTTAACCGGTGACCAGACTAAAATTTATGAATTGTCAAATACCGGATTTACTTTATATGCCGGAGAAGACAGCAATGCCGAGGGCGGATTTGAACATTCGGGGATGTTTGCTTTGGTGGATAAAAAAGGAAATATTCGCTCGAGATTGGATGAATACGGAAATCCGATTGCTTTTTACGACGGACTCGACCCAAAAGGTGTGCAACAAATTAAAGAGGACATTAAAATATTGTTAAAAGAATAATGGAAACAGCTTCAAAAAAATACAATGTGTGGATTGTTATATTATCAATCGCCATTCCTTTGGTTGTTGCGGTGTTATTTAGCGTTAAAATAGACGTGCAACTTCCTGTTTTTTTACCGCCAATTTATGCGACGCTAAATGCATTTACGGCATTGTTGTTAGTGATAGCGTTTTGGGCAGTTAAAAATAAAAAAATAGCCTTGCATGAAAAACTGATGAAAACAGCCATTGGGTTTTCCGTATTGTTTTTGGTGTTGTATGTGGCTTATCATATGACCTCCGACTCCACCAAATTTGGTGGTGAAGGCACTATAAAAACGGTTTATTTCATCATTTTAATCACGCACATTATATTGTCTGTAATCGTGATTCCGTTTGTGTTGGTAACCTATGTTAGAGCCATCACAAACCAAGTGGAATTGCATAAAAAAATAGCGCGATTTACATTTCCGTTGTGGCTGTATGTAGCCGTAACCGGCGTGGTAGTTTATGTGATGATTTCACCGTATTATTAATGCCGTTGGAAAGTTGAGGAGAAAAAAGAAAAGAGAGAAGAGAGAATAGACAAAATAAAAATATTTTTAAATTTTGAATTATGGATTTTAAACTAAAAGCTCAATTTAAAAATAACGCAACAAATAAGCAACCCATGAAAAAAGCATTGCTTTCAATAATTCTTCTTTTATTTATTCACATAGCAAACGCGCAATGTGCGATGTGTAAAGCGGTTGTTGAAAGCGGTGGTAACCTGGATGAGGCTGAAGGCTTAAATTCGGGCATTTTATACTTAATGGTGTTTCCTTACCTTTTGGTTGGTACTTTATTTTTTTTTATTATCAGAAATAGAATAAAGAAAAATAAAATCGACAAAAATTAATTTTAGAAAAGTGACCAAAGACCAATCGAGATAACTATCGGGAAGGAAGATGGATGCTGAAAAAATTTTAATTTAATTGATTTTTAACCGCAAAATTCACAAAAAAAAATTCGCAAAGAAAACCAAATGAATTTTGAATCATGAATTCAATGAGCGTTAGGGATAGAAGCGGAAAACCTTTTTGAGCTTTTTCAGCGAAAAAAGTTTGGAACGTAAAGCCCGACCCGTAGGGGAACGCCCACCAAAAAAGTGGGCAGGCAAAATAAAAATTAACATTTTCATAAGTGACTAAATGTGTAACAAATGCTAATTTTAGTCGTCAAATACAGAATCAACTTAAACATAAACTCAGTCACATACAATGAGAACAAAAATTGTAAGTATTTTGGCGTTCATATTATTTATAAACGCAAATGCACAAGATAAAAAATGGACACTTCAGGAATGTGTCGACTACGCTCTAGACAACAACATCTCCATAAAACAGCAGGAACTCAGCAAAGAATTGGTTGAAGAAGACATTACCATCGCTAAAGGAAATTTTTATCCTTCGCTAAATTCTTCGGTTTCACAAAACTGGAATTTTGGGTCTTATATTGATAATTACGGCGGACGCGTTTCGAGAGACAGCCGCTCCAATAATTTCGGTTTAAATTCGAATGTTACGCTTTACAACGGAAACAGAAACAAAAATAATTTGTTGCAGGTTCAAAAAAGCCTGGAGGCAGCCGGTTTTAATTTAGAAGAAAATAAAAACGGCATTATGTTATATGTGGTCAATTTCTATTTAAATGTGTTGCTGAACAAAGAAAGCATCATTATTGCCCAAGACCAAATAAACATCAGTAAAAAACAAGCTGAAAAAGCAAAAACATTGGTTGAAGCCGGTTCACAGCCAAGAACAATACTTTTGGAGGCAGAAGCTACATTGGCCGCAAATGAGCAACAATTGACCACCGCGCAAAATACCTTGGATCTTTCCTTATTGAGCCTGGCGCAATTGTTACAGGTTTCGCACAAAGGATTTGACATTCAGGACGTGCCTTTAACCATTGATTCCGCCTCATTAATTTATAACGATACCGACTTGATTTTTAACACCGCAGTGGCAAATTTACCCGAAATTAAAAGTGCGCAAATTGCTGTTGAGCGTTCAGAAATAGGTGTAGAAATCGCAAAAGGTGCTTATTATCCGTCGCTTTCTTTTGGGGCAGGATTGGGAACTGCTTACCAACACAACAGCGGAGAGAAAGATGTTAGGCCAATTATTGATGAAAATAACAATGTTGTTTTTGTTCCCAACGGATTTGGAAAACAGCTGGAAGACAATTTGGGCTATAACTTCGGATTTTCCCTAAACATTCCAATTTTTAACCGATTTCAAACAAAATCGAACGTTTCAAAAGCCCAAATAAATCAGGAAATTGCCTCGTTGCAATTGCTTGACAAACAAGTTAAATTAAGAGAAACTATTGAAAAAGCGTATGCTGATGCCAAAGCGGCTTTAGATCAATATGTTGCATCACAAAAATCGTTAATGGCGCAAAATGAATCTTTTAAAAACGCCCAGGTAAGTTATGATAACGGCGCCATGACTTCTTTTGATTTTGACCAAGTAAGAAACAGGCTGGTGAACGCACAATCATCATTGGCCAATGCAAAATACAATTTTGTTTTCAGAACCAAATTGTTAGAATATTATTTAGGCATTCCTATTGTGCTGGAATAATATTTGTTAATTTTAATTCACGGTAACATCCAACGCAAAACGTTGGATGTTTTTTTTATAACTATTGATTTAAGTATATTTGCCTTTTACTTCGGCTACGCTCAGTAACCGTTCACAACTTTTAAACTTTTGATTTTGATCTTAAACATAGAAACTGCAACAAAAAATTGCTCGGTAAGCATTGCTGAAGAAGGCAAAACCATCGCATTAAAGGAATTGAATGACGGCAATTATTCGCATGCAGAAAAATTACATAAACTGATTGAACAAGTTGTTTTAGAAGCCAAGATTTCATTGTCTGATTTAAAAGCCATTGCGGTAAGCAAAGGGCCAGGTTCTTACACCGGTT
>JAWOHJ010000363.1:0-11104 GCA_046485225.1 Lutibacter sp.
TACATCGTTCAAAAAAATGACTACGTGCTCAAGGTCTTTCGGCAAAAGGGGGAAATCTCCCTCAAAACCAATCCTACCGCTTGACCGATGGCTCCCAAAAAAGCAAATAACATTCCTTTGGGAGAAAAGGAAAATTGAATTTTTTTGTTTTTTATCCCTAATTTTTCATCATCTAATTTCTTTTTTTCAGTAATAACCATCATAATTCCAAAAATGGTGATGAACATGGCCATCAAAGAAAGGAGATTCATAGTTTCCCCTAAAATAAACCATCCCAAATAAGCGGCAATCGGTGCACTTAAAGACATAATTAACATGGAAATTCTTGCGCTGATTAATTCATACGATTTAAATAAAAAATAATCGCCAAAAACAAATCCCACCAAACCCGAAATTGACATCCAAATCCACTGATGGGAAGTTGCGTCAAAAGGCAAAAACAACCCTCTGGAGAAATAAGAAATTACGGCATAAATGAAAAAAGCGATGATTAAACGCAATACGTTGACCGACAATGAACCGGCTCTTCTGGTTGCTTGTTGGAATGATAAACTGGTGGTGGTCCAAAAAACAGCTGTCAATAAAGCGAATAATTCCCCTAAATGAGTTGTTAACATGAGTAACTTTTACGGCGCTAAAGTACTTAAATCTTCATGCTAAAATGAGAAAAATACGTAAATATTTTTTATCATTTTGTTTGAAAGATTCATCAGTTTCCAACTTAAATATTTCAAATTCCAAAGGCTGAAAACAAAATATATTGTTATAAATTTATGCAGATTTAAATCATCCCAAAAAATGATAAAAAACACTTTTGAAACCATACGCGAATTTTTAGAATTTGAGTTGTTCAGCCTAGGCGAATATACCTTGAGAGCATATACGCTTGTAGCCATTTTCATTGTTTTTCTGATTACCAAAGTGATCTTGTGGCTCATTAAAACAACCATGTTTCGCAAGCAAAAGATAAAAAGCCAGGATTTGGGAAATACTTATGCGCTGTTTCAAATCATAAAATACGTAATTTGGGTGATTGCTTTTGCGTTTCTGCTGGAAACTATCGGCGTAAAAATTACGGTATTGGTTGCGGGTTCCGCCGCATTGCTTGTGGGAATTGGTTTGGGACTGCAGCAAACTTTCAACGATATTGTTTCAGGGATTATTTTGCTTTCGGAAAGATCTATAAAAGTGGGTGATGTGTTGGAAATAGATGATGATATTGTGCGGATTCAGGAAATTGGTTTGCGCACATCCACTGGCGCTAACCGTGATGAAATCACCATTATTATTCCAAATTCATTAATTACCACCAACAAAGTAATCAACTGGAGCCATCAGTCTAAAAAAACGCGTTTTAAAATTAAGGTGGGCGTAGCCTATGGCAGCGATGTTGATTTGGTCATAAAAGTGCTCACAGAAAGCGCTTTGGAACATTCAGATATCACAGATGAAAGTTTGGTTGATGTTATGTTTTTGGATTTTGGCAACTCATCATTAGATTTTCAAGTGATGTTTTTTAGTGAAAACATTTTCAGGATTGAAAAGGAAAAAAGCGACATCAGAAAAATAATTAACAGGAAATTTATAGAGAATAACATCAGCATTCCTTTTCCTCAAATGGATGTACATTTTAAAAAAGGCCCCCTAGCCCCTATTTCGACTCCGCTCAATACAGGCCAAGGAGGGACAACTTCAGGGAAGGAAACCATAAGTTAAAATGTTCATAGTCTTACTTCGGTCCCGGTAGCTATCGGGATTGGTCTTCGGACTTTTTACTAAACAACGATATTAATAAAATGAATTACAATAAAATATTTGCAAAAATAAACAGGGAGTTAAGCAAAACGGAAGATTTGGGCAAAGTTGCAACGTATATTCCCGAGCTGGGAAATGTTGATCCGTCAAAATTTGGCGTTCATTTAACCTGTATCAACCAGCAACATTATCAGTTTGGCGATGCTGAGGAAAAATTTTCCATACAAAGCATTGCTAAAGTTTTATCGTTGGTATTGGCATACAAACAGGAAGGCGAAAAATTATGGGAAAGAGTTGGTGTTGAACCTTCAGGCACTTCTTTCAATTCGCTGTTTCAGTTGGAATTTAATAAGGGAATTCCTAGAAATCCGCTCATAAATTCGGGTGCCTTGGTGATTTGTGATATTTTGGTGAGCCATCTTGAAAATCCAAAAGATGATTTTATTGAATTTGTAAGGAGCATTTCGGGAAATCCGGATATCGATTATTGCCCGAGAATTGCGGAATCGGAGAAATTAACGGGCCATAGAAACGCTGCTTTAATCAATTTAATGAAATCTTTCGGAAACATTAAAAATGATATTGATGTGGTACTCGATTTTTATTTTAACCTATGTTCAATTGAAATGACTTGCAGAGAGCTTTCCCAGACATTTCTTTTTTTGGCAGATTATGGTGTTAATCCATTCACCAAGGAGAGGGTGATTAGCATCAGCAAATCAAAACGCGTCAATGCCATTATGCAAACCTGCGGATTTTATGATGAGGCCGGAGAATTTACCTTTAAAGTGGGTTTGCCAGGTAAAAGTGGCGTTGGCGGAGGCATTGTCGCCATTCTTCCAAAAAAATACAGTATCGCTGTTTGGAGTCCGAGATTAAACAAAAAGGGGAATTCGAGCAAGGGAATAAAATTTTTGGAATTGTTTACCACAGAAACTGAAATTTCCATTTTTTAAAAATCAAAACAAATGCAAAACAATAAACTGAGCGGAACAATCAGAAAAAACATACAACCGGGACGAATAGTTGAAATTGTGCAAAAGAACCATCAGCGAACCGGCGAATTGACCGAAGGCGTTGTAAAAAAAATTCTCACAAATGCCTTAACGCATCCCCACGGCATAAAAGTGCAGTTAGAAACTGGTGAAATAGGACGTGTTAAAAATGTTTTGAATTGAAAAATTGGTATGAGGTATCAATTTTCAACTTGAAACTAAAAAAACTTGAAGCTATTACAAACCAACAATTCAATTTGTCAATTCTTTTTATCCTTTTTTTGAAAATTTCTCAATAAATTCAAACAATAATTTCCGATCCAAAGGTTTTGTTAAATAGGCATCAAACCCAAGTGCCAGTGCGATAGTTTTATCAGACTCCATGGCGAAAGCTGAAAGCGCAATAATTGGCAGTGAAGGTCTCAATTTTTTAATTTCTTTCATGGCTTCATTTCCGTCCATCACCGGCATTTTTATGTCCATGAGCACCAATTGTATTTCAGAATGGTTTTGCGCCAATTCCAAGGCTTTTTTACCATTATTGGCTTCCATAATTTTAAAATTGGTTGTTGAGAATAACTCATTGATATACATCATATTGTATTCTTCATCTTCAGCAACTAAAATGGTTATTTCTTTATTTTTCACTTGGATTGATGGTTTTTGCTCTTCATTGACAGAAGAAATTAAAGGTATTTTCGACTTTACATACGGTATTGTAAAATAAATTGTTGTTCCATTTTCACACGAATTTAACCAAATTTCTCCATTAAACAATTCAACAATTTTTTTTGTGATCGCTAAACCTAACCCTGTTCCTTTATGCTGTTTGCTTAAATCGAGGTTTCCCTGAGAAAATCGGTCGAAAATTTTATTTCGTAAATTATCGTCAACCCCAATTCCTGTATCTTTTACGTAAAATTGCAGCTTATTTTCAATCAATTCGTATCCAAAAGTCACGCTTCCTGTATCTGTAAATTTAAACGCATTTGACAAAAGGTTTGTGAGCACCTGATTTAATTTAACTTTATCGGTTTCAACACAACTCTTATAATTTTCCAATCCTCTTTCACAGGTTAATATTAAATTGTTTTCTTGTGCTATTGGTTTATAAAAAATCTCTAAATCATCTATCAATTTATTCAAATTAACATTTTCAAGGTGTAAGTTCACGGCACCGGCCTCAATTTTTGAAATGTCTAAAATATCGTTTACGATGGAAAGTAACCGTTTGCTGCTTTTAATGACAATATTCGCGTATTCTCTTTGTTTGTCTTTAGAAATATTTGGATCTAAACACAATTCTGAAAACCCAATAATGCCGTTCATAGGCGTTCTAATTTCGTGACTCATATTCGCCAAAAAAGCCGACTTTAGCCTGTCCGATTCTTGAGCTTGGACTAAGGCATTATTAAGTTCATTTTCAACTTTTTTACGTTGAATGGTGGTGCTAATTTGGTCGGCAACAAACTCCAGCAATTGCACATCATTTTTATTATAGGCATTTTCATCTTCATAACTTTGCACTACGATTGCTCCAATACATTTTTCTTGGATAAATAAAGGAACACCTATCCATATTTTGGCAAATTGGCCAATAAGTGATACCATATTTTTGCCAATAAGTTCCTGATGTGCTTCTTGATTTAAGATTAATGGTTTTTTTGATTTTATGACATAGCCTGTTAATGAGTTTTTTGCTGAAAATTCTTCTACAAACTCTCTATCATCAACAAAAACAGGTGTGGTAATCATATCGGTTTCTTCATTGTGAAGAGCGATATAAAAATTACTGGTGTCAATTATTTTGTGCAATTCATTTCTTATAAACAAACTAAATTCTTTAAAATCATTAATGGTCAATGCCGCTTTTGAAATGTTGTAAAGCACATCTTCTAAAACCTCTTTCTTAACTCTTTCCGTAATATCTGAAATAACCACGTGAATGGTAAATCCATCATCTCCTTCATTAATTCTTGTAAGCGTAACTTCAGTGGGGAACACGTGCCCGTTTATGTTTTGTTGGTTACATCGATACCTGTTACTGCCATTTTCCATCGCAATTCTTAACATATCTTCCGCTTTTATGAAAGAACTCGCTCCATCAGGCTGATTTTCGGGCGAAATTTTTGACGGATGAATGCTAAATAGCGTTGTCTTATCTAAACCAAACATTTTTAGGGCAGCATCATTACAATCTACAAAAAAACCATCTTTTAAAATTAAAACCGCATCAATGGCTTTCTCAAAAATATCCCTATATTTTCTTTCAGAATTTTCAAGTAATTTTTTTGAATTCATACGTTCAGTGATGTCATCAACCAACGATGCAATGCCAATTACTTTACCTTTGGCATCTTTTAAGGCTACATTATACCAATCGCAGGTAATTATTTTGCCACTTTTGGTTATATTTTCATTGGTACTTTTATGCCCACTTTTTTGTGTTAATATTTGTTCCCTAATTTCTTTCATTTCAGGTGCCAAGTGGGGAACTATAATTAAATCCTTGATATTATTTTCCTTAGCTTCTTCTGAAGTATAGCCAAAAATTCGCTGTGCGGAGTTATTCCATTCTAACACATTAAAATCCAGATCCCAAATAATTGAACCCAATGGCGTGTGGTTAAATTGGTCTTTTAGCCGCTGATTGCTTTCAAAAAATAAATCATCAGCCTTTTTGTGTTCTGTAATATCTTCTGAAATACCCTGAATATGGGTAATTTCATCGGCACTGTTTCTAACTAAATCTAAATTTGTCCGAATCCATTTAATGTCGCCATTTTTGGTAATAATTCGAAAAGGAGGAAGCTTTAATTCGTGTAATTTTTTGTTTTTTAAAAATTTTATAAATTCTTTACTTACCCATTCTCTATCATCTTTGTAAACCAATTGATACAATTTAACGTTGCCCGCAAGGATTTCCTGATGTGTATAGCCAAATAAATTATGTGAATTTTCAGAAGTAAACACAATAGGAAAATCATGTTTATTTTCACATAAAAAAGCAACAGAAGAACTTTTATTGATAATATTATACGCCGCTTTTATTTTGTTTTCTGTTTCCTTTTTATCAGTTGTTTCATGGAAAAACATAAGAACCCCCTCTTCTGATGGAATTATTCTGTTTTCAAACCATTTATTCCATGGCTCAAAATAATTTTCAAAACTTAGGGGTTTTCCTTTTTTGATTGCTTTTTGGTAACTGTCATAAAACAGATCGCCTTCTTTTTCCGGAAATTCCGTCCAAATATGTTTTCCTATGAGCGCTTCTACATTTTTGCCCAACAAATCGGCGGCTTTTTGATTTACATAAATGTATTTTGAGTCACGGTCCAATATCACCAAACCGTCTTTAATACTTGATAAGGTATTTGATAAAAAACTTTTAGTAGTATTTAGTTTTTGTTCATTTAAAACGCGCTCACTAATATCTTGTCCAATTCCAATAATTTTAATAATTTTCTGATTTTCAATGATTGCCCTTCTAACTTCAGAAATATATTTCAATTCCCCGTTTGCGGTAATAATTCTGTATTGTAAATTTTGAATGGGGTTTTTCAGAAAAGATTCATAGGAGTAGTCCATCGTAACCTCCCGATCATCAGGATGCACAAAACCAATAAAAACCTCAATATTTAAAAAATCTTTACCGGCAACCAATCCCAAAATTTTATAAGCTTCATCAGACCAATGCGACTCATCGGTTTCAAAATTGTGAAACCAGCTTCCAATTTTTGCCAATGACTGCGCTTCTTTGTACCTGTATTCACTCTCAATTACCGCTTTTCTTGCTTTTACACTATCTGTAATATTTTCTATGGAAACAATCACATTTTCAAGTGAAATTTCACTTCCGGCACTCACTTTATATTTTACCAAGGCATCAAATTCTTCACCATTTAATGTTTTATTGATGGTTTCAATTTCGGTCACAGTTTCTCCAAGAAGAATAGCAACAACCAATTTTGAAAAACCCTTATAGGATTTTTTTGCAAAAACCAGTTTTAAGTTTTGCAATAATTCGTGTTTAGATTTGGCTTTGTATAATTTTAATGCGGCATCATTAATGTCTTTAATCTCAATGAGATCAATTAATTTTTTTATAAATTTCGGGTTATCAGTAATATATGATTTTATGTTGGTGTTGTTTTCTTTGGTAATTTTTTCAAGATGAAGTTTGGCTTTTGAGAAATCCTCAACCCATAAGGCTACCGGTGCCTGCTCAAAAAAAGTTAAATACATATTGTTGGATAATAAAGTATTTTCTTCCTGGGATTTTGCGTTAGGGACATCTTTGTCGGCATTTGCATTCATAGACTTTATGGGATCTATATGTTTCATTCCTTCAAAATTTATTTGGGGTTTTGGCGTGTAAAGTACAAATTATTTTGAATTGTTAATCATTTTGGATTTTAAATATTAAGGAATTAAAAAAATAATCAGCGAATTAATTTTAACTATTCAGAAGACTAATTATAAAACTTGTGCCTTTTTCTAAAGTGCTTTTAGCTGTGATTTTTCCTTTATGAAGTTCTACAATTTTTTTGGCAATGGCCAAACCCAGCCCAACGCATTTTTGTTGGTTGGCCGAGTAGGTATTAACCACGTAAAATGCTTCAAAAACGTGAGGCAAATCAGTTTCAGAAATTCCAAGTCCCTGGTCGGTGATGGTTGTTTCAATTGAGTTTTTAAGTGCTTCAACAGTAATGGTTATGATTGAGTTTTCATTGGAATAACGCAACGCGTTGTTTAAAACGGCCGTTAAAGCCTGAGTAATTTCATCTTTGTCAAGCTTTAAAAAAACGCTTTCTTTTGGCCGGTTAAAGACTACCTCAATATTTTTCTTGGAAGTTTCAAATTTAAATTCATTCAATATTTCCGTCAACAACTCAATATAATCTAACTGTTGCGGTTTTAGGGCGAAATTTGGCGACAGTACCCTTGAATATTTTGAAATAGTGTCGAGAAGGGCCAAGGAAAATATTGCGGAATTATTGATAATTTGCAGGTGCTTTTCCAATTTTTCTGTTGAATAATCAGCAAGGGCTTCCAACATCATTTCTGAAAATGAAAAAATAACACCAACCGGATTTTTTAAATTATGTGTCAGTTTGCCGAGAATTTTGGAATTGGTTTCAATGGCCGCATTCAGCTCATTAGATTTGCTTTTCAGCTTAAGGCTAAGGTCAATTATTTTTTCTTCCAATTCTGGAATATATTTATCTGAATTTTTTTCTTTTTTTATCAAACCAACCTAATTTTAAGTAAATATAATTTTTAAATAGTTAGGTTCAAAATTATTATTTTGATTTGCCCTAAAAGCGACTTTGACCATTGTTATTTTTAACCAAAATTTTCAGCATGTATTGTGTTATAAGCAGCAAATTTTTAAAATAACACTCTTTTTTCATTACTTTTACCTTCCATAAGTTTAAACAACAAAAAAATGTCTACAGCAAAAAAAGACTATAAGAGAATTACCACAAAAAGTGTGGTGGAGATGAAGAAAAATGGCGAAAAAATTGCCATGCTTACCGCATATGATTATACGATGGCAAAAATTATTGACAATGCCGGAGTTGATATTATTTTGGTGGGCGATTCAGCCTCTAATGTGATGGCCGGACACGAAACGACCTTGCCAATAACTTTAGATCAAATGATTTATCACGCAAGTTCTGTGGTAAGGGCGATTCATAGAAGTTTGGTGGTGGTCGATTTGCCTTTTGGAAGCTACCAGGGAAATTCAAGAAATGCGTTGGATTCGTCCATTAGAATTATGAAAGAATCGGGCGGCCATGCTGTAAAATTGGAAGGCGGAAGCGAAATTAGCGAATCCATCATCAGAATTTTAACTGCCGGAATTCCTGTGATGGGACATTTGGGACTGACGCCGCAATCCATTTATAAATTTGGAACTTATACCGTTAGGGCGAAGGAAGAAGAAGAAGCCGAAAAATTAATGGAAGATGCTTTATTGCTTGAAAAACTGGGTTGTTTTGCCTTGGTTTTGGAAAAAGTTCCTGCAAAATTGGCGCAAAAAATAGCCGAAAGTATTTCCATTCCCGTTATTGGAATCGGTGCCGGAAATGGTGTGGACGGACAAGTGTTGGTTACGCATGATATGTTGGGAATGACCCACGAATTTCATCCTCGGTTTTTGCGTCGCTATATGGATTTATATACCGAAATGACCACAGCGTTTGAAAGCTATATTGCTGATGTAAAAAGCAGAGATTTTCCTAGTGATGAGGAGCAGTACTAAATGCCTTTCGGAAGGTTAAAAATTAAAAGTTGAAATGTTTAACCGTTTATTTGTTTAAAACTTTAACTATAAAAACTAATAACCTATAACTTCAAAATAACAACAAATGAAAGTACTTCTGATAGACAGCAATCACCCAATTCTTCAATCTGGTTTGGAAAAACTGGGGTGCGTTTGCGAAGAAGATTATTTTTCAACCAAACAACAAATTGAGGAAAAAATTAGTAATTACGAGGGTGTCGTTATCAGAAGCAGGTTTAACATCGATCAACAATTTTTAGATAAGGCTACCAATTTAAAATTTATTGCCCGCGTTGGCGCCGGATTGGAAAGTATTGATGTTATTTATGCCGAAGAAAAAGGAATTCAGCTAATATCAGCACCTGAAGGCAATAGAAATGCCGTTGGCGAACACGCGCTTGGAATGATTTTGGCGTTGTTCAACAACCTAAAAAAAGCTGATCTCGAAATCAGACAAGGAAAATGGCTGCGGGAAGCCAACAGAGGAATTGAGCTGGAAGGAAAAACGGTTGGTATTATCGGATATGGAAATATGGGAAAAGCCTTTGCTAAAAAATTAAAAGGTTTTGAGGTTGAGGTGATTTGTTACGACATAAAAGAAGGCGTTGGCGATGAAAATTGCAGACAGGTTACTTTGGAGGAATTGCAGGAAAAAACCGATGTGCTAAGTGTGCATACGCCGTTTAACAAACTGTCTCACCAAATGATAAATGCGCAGTTTATCAACAATTTTAAAAAACCTTTTTACTTAATCAATACGGCTCGGGGCTCCGCCGTTGTTACCGATGATTTGGTTGAAGCCCTGAAAACCAAAAAAATATTGGGTGCTTGCTTGGATGTGTTGGAATATGAAAAATTATCTTTCGAAAATTTATTTGAAAACGATGCTTTTCCAGAAGCTTTTGATTATTTAATTCGTGCCGAAAATGTACTGCTTTCACCGCATATTGCAGGCTGGACGGTTGAATCTAAATTGAACTTGGCGCAAACAATTGTTGATAAGGTTGATGCCTTGTTTTTTTCTAAAGTAACGGTTCAAACGGAAAGTGGGTTTAAAAGAGTTACAGGTATTGGCGGACTTTTCTTTAAATCGGAAGATCCTGCCAAACTGAAAGAATGGTATAAAAAACACTTGGATTTTAATGTTGATGATTGGGGTTCTACTTTTTGGTGGAAAGACAACAGCGGAAAACCAGCCTGTACACAATGGAGTCCGTTTAAGAGCGATACCGTTTATTTTTCTCCTTCAACAAAAGATTTTATGTTTAATTACAGGGTTGAAGATTTAAGCTTGCTTTTAAACAAATTAAAACAAGAAGGCATTGCTGTAATTGGAGAAATTGAAGAATATGACTACGGAAAATTTGGTTGGATTTTAGATCCGGAAGGAAATAAAATTGAACTTTGGGAACCAAAAGACGTTGCTTTTTTGTCTTAAAATATTAAATTTTATAATTCTAAAAATAAAATCGTCGTTTTAAAATTATAGGGAATCTAAAGAAGCCTCTTGTGCTGAATTTTCGTTTTCGAGCGATTTTTCCAGTTCAGCCTGAAGCTCTTCCATCACAGGTTTTACGGTGCTTTCAGGAATATCAGCTATCCTTATATACATTAAACCGTCAATGGCATTGTTGAATTTAGGATCCACGTTAAAGGCCACCAATCGGGCATTTTGCTTCACATATTTTTTAATTAAGACTGGAATACGCAAAGAACCAGGTTCAATTTCATCAATTATCTTGTCAAACTTGTTCATATCAGCTTGCGTGGCGTCAAAAACAAAATCTTTATCGGCATCTTTTAATTTAACTTTATATTCCTTTTTCGGATGGATATACTGCGCAACATATGGGTCGTAATAATGGGATTTCATAAACTCAATCATCAACGATTTTGAGAAGTTTGAAAACTTATTGCTGATGCTTACGCCGCCAATTAAATATTTATATTCGGGATATCTTAAGGTAATATGTACAATTCCTTTCCAAAGCAAAAATAAAGGCATTGGTTTTTGTTGGTATTCTTTAATTACAAAAGCGCGGCCCATTTCAATGGAATTCTCCAT
>JAWOHJ010000367.1:0-3053 GCA_046485225.1 Lutibacter sp.
TTGACGGAACCGGTTATGGCGATGATGGCAACATTTGGGGCGGTGAGTTTTTTAATTATGAACATCATAAAATTGAAAGAATCAATCATGTTGCCTATTTCAACTGTCTTTTGGGAGATAAAATGGCCAAAGAACCACGATTGTCTTTACTTTCATTGGCTTCGGATGAAATGCTTGAAGTTTTACAGGAAAAATTCACTGCCAATGAACTTAAAACCTATCAGACTTTAAAAAATACGAATACCTTAAAAACTTCCTCTGTCGGAAGATTGTTTGACGCTGTTGCTTCGCTTTTAAACATTACAGATTACAACACTTACGAAGGTGAAGCGGCTATTTTATTGGAAAACAACATTTCCAGTTATGATATAAAATCTTGTAAAAGTTATTTGTCAGCTCCGGAAAAAGGCATTTCAGCAACAGAAATCATTAAAAATATGATTGATGATTTTCAAAACGGCAATCCAAAAGACCAACTAATATTAAACTTTTTATACACCCTGGCATTTTCAATTATTGAAATCGCAAAATCAAATAATTACAAACACATAGCTTTTAGCGGCGGTGTTTTTCAAAACACCACCTTGGTAGATTTATTAATTGAATTAGCACCAAAAGAAATAAAATTGTACTTTCATAAAGATTTATCGCCCAACGACGAAAACATTGCTGTCGGACAATTGATGTATTATTTAAATATCAAAAAATGAAACGAGCCTAACAAATTTTGATACAAAAAGGAATGATTAATGGCGAACTGCAGCTGTTACCGCTAAAAAATAAAATTTAAACAGATGAAGCATTTAAGCGAATACCGGGATTTTGAAGCCACCAAAAAATACCTCGATGAAATTCATAAAATTACCACGCGAGAATGGAATATCATGGAAATTTGCGGCGGTCAAACGCACAGCTTGGTTAAAAACGGAATTTTAGAATTGCTGCCCGAAAAAGTCAGAATGATTCACGGTCCCGGCTGTCCGGTTTGCGTAACACCACTCAATTTAATTGACAAAGCCATTGAACTGCTTGAAAAAGGCGTGATCGTATGTTCTTTTGGCGATATGATTCGCGTGCCCGGAAGCAAAAAAAGTTTGCTGGAAGCAAAAGCGGTTGGCGGTGATTTGCGCATTTTATATTCGCCTTTGGAAGCGGTTTCCATCGCCAAACAAAATCAGGATAAAGAAGTTGTTTTTTTTGCCGTTGGTTTTGAAACCACCGCCCCGGCCAATGCCTTATCGGTTTTACATGCTGAAAAAGAAGGCCTGGACAATTATACCATTTTGGCTTCGCACGTGTTGGTTCCGCCAGCGATGGAAGCAATTTTAGACGATAAATTGTGCACAATTGATGCTTTTTTGGCCGCAGGACACGTTTGCGCCATTATGGGAATGCAGGAATATTATCCCTTGGTCGAAAAATATAAAATCCCTATGGTTGTCACAGGTTTTGAGCCATTAGATTTGGTACAGGGAATTTATATGGCGGTAAAACAACTGGAAGATGGCATTTATAAATTGGAAAATCAGTATTCCCGGGTGGTAAAAGAACACGGAAACCCAGCTGCCATTGCGGTAATACAAAAAGTTTTTGAAGTTGGCGCGAGAGAATGGCGCGGCATTGGTGAAATTCCAAACAGTGGTTATGTAATCAAAGAAGCTTACAGAAAATATGATGCGGAAGCAAAATTTAACATCAGCCACATTAAAGTGCCCGAAAATCCGAATTGCATTGCAGGCGAAATATTGCGCGGCATCAAAAAACCAAATCAGTGCGACCAGTTTGGCAAAGCCTGCAAACCAGCAAATCCGCTTGGTGCGCCAATGGTTTCTTCGGAAGGTGCCTGTGCGGCCTACTATCATTTTTCAACACATTTAACTGCATAAAATGGAAAATACAGGATTTGAAACCATTAATTTAGGTCATGGAAGCGGTGGCGAACTAACCAGAAATTTGCTTAATAAAGTAATTTTCAACACTTTCAGCAATCCGTTTTTAGATCAAAAACATGATGGCGCTATTGTAGAAATCAATTCTAAAATTGCTATTTCAACCGATAGTTTTGTGATTACGCCCATCTTTTTTAAAGGCGGAAATATAGGCGAACTTGCTGTGAACGGAACCGTAAACGATGTGGCAATGTGTGGTGCCATCCCCAAATATTTATCCTTGGCTTTTATCATTGAAGAAGGCTTAGAAATGGAGGAATTTGAGAAAATAGTGGCTTCCGTAAAAAAAGCAGCCGATGAAAGCGGCGTGCTCATTATTACCGGCGACACCAAAGTGGTGGAGCGCGGAAAAGGCGATAAAATTTTCATTAATACCACCGGATTTGGACAAGTGCATCCCAAAGCCAATATTTCTGTGCATAACATAAAAGCAGGTGATAAAATTTTGGTGAACGGTTTCATTGCGCAACACGGAATGGCCATTATGAGCGAACGTGAAGGTTTGGAATTTGAATCTGATTTGGTGAGCGACACCACCAATTTAAACTTTTTGGTGAATGATTTACTGGATGAATTTGGCGAAAAAATAAAACTGTTCAGAGATCCAACCCGTGGCGGATTGGGAACGGTTTTACACGAAATTGCCAACGACATTTCAAAAGGGGTTTTCTTAAAAGAAATTGCCATTCCTTTGGAAAAACAAGTTGCTGCAGCCTGCGAAATGTTAGGTTTGGATCCTATGTATGTTGCCAATGAAGGCGTTTTTTTGGTAGTTGTGGATCCGAGTATCGAAAAGGAAGTTTTGGCTTTAATGCGAAACCACGAAAAAGGAACAAATGCTGCGATTATTGGAGAAATCACCCAAGAACATCCCAACAAAGTGGTGATGCAAAGTTTAGTTGGAGGAAAACGTATTGTGAGTCCGCTGGTTGGAGAGCAATTGCCGAGAATATGCTAAACCTTTAATTTACGATTTTAGAATTTTAATTCGCCATAAACCAGTATATCCCAATCACAAAAGCAAACAAGCCGCCGGCCATTCTTAGACCTTTAAAAAAAGTGCCGTTTTGCTTCTGATTTGAAAATGATGCAACGCTTCCAATC
>JAWOHJ010000002.1:0-9947 GCA_046485225.1 Lutibacter sp.
CCGCAGCCGCGAAGGCTTCGTGGAGATCGGCGTGCAGGTCACGGTACAGGGTTCCCTCGGCGGCCTGCAGGCCTTCCTGGCCAGTGTCCAGGAAGAACCCCCGCGGCTGCAGATGTGTGCGCTAAGTCCGAATTCAGAAATAACGCTTTCATCTTACAAAAAAAACAGCCTGCAGGGCGATTCAGTCTTAGCGACAATTTATGAAAAATTGGGTGTTTCAACAGAATTTAACGAAAATAACATCATTTTAAAAAATAAGCAAAACATCAACTTGCAACCTTTAACCTTAAACTTAATTAACGCGCCGGATATTGCGCAAACCATTGCCGTTACTTGTTTCGGTTTGGGAATTGAATGTTATTTAACAGGGCTTCACACTTTGAAAATAAAAGAAACCGACAGGCTGGTTGCTTTAAAAACAGAGTTGGAAAAATTGGGAGCAGAAGTAGGCATTACAAATGAAACGTTGCATTTACAGCCATCAACAAAAATAAATGAAAACATCAGGATCGCAACTTATGATGACCACAGAATGGCCATGGCTTTTGCGCCTTTGGCCGTAAAAGTTGTCATTGAAATTGAAGATTCCGGCGTTGTTTCAAAATCCTATCCGACTTTTTGGGAAGATTTTGCCCAAATTAGCCGTTAAAAGGCTGCAAAACAAACTTTTATTCTAAAACACTTGACAACGCCTATGCGGATGTTGTATCTTTGCCCTCTTTCTACTAAAAGTAAGGAAGAAACAGCAGGGTTAAAGCTAATTTTCCTTGAGAGAATTCATAGCTTTTTTTCATTTGATCAATAAAAAATAATTAAAATAAAACATGAAATTATCAAAATTTAAGTTCGAATTACCAGAAGATTTATTGGCAGAATATCCGGCAGAAAATAGGGATGAATCGCGGTTAATGGTTTTGGACAGAAAAAAGAAAACCATTGAACACCATAGTTTCAAAGAAATAATTAATTATTTTGATGAAGGAGATTTAATGATTTTAAACAACACCAAAGTTTTTCCTGCAAGAATGTACGGTGAAAAGGAAAAAACCGGTGCGCGTATAGAAGTGTTTTTATTGAGAGAATTAAATGCTGAAAGCAGGTTGTGGGATGTATTGGTAGATCCGGCACGAAAAATAAGAATCGGAAATAAATTGTTTTTTGGTGATGATGAAAGTCTGGTTGCTGAAGTTATCGACAATACAACATCAAGAGGACGAACATTGCGTTTTTTATATGATGGATCTTACGAAGAATTCAGGAAAAAACTGGAAGAATTGGGAGAAACGCCATTGCCAAAATACATTAAAAGAGCTGTTGAAAAGGAAGATGAAGATCGTTACCAAACAATATATGCAAAACATGAAGGTGCAATTGCTGCACCAACTGCAGGTTTACACTTTTCCAAACATTTAATGAAACGTTTGGAAATTAAAGGAATTGACTTTGCAGAAATTACTTTGCACGTTGGTTTGGGAACTTTTAATCCTGTTGAGGTTGAAGATTTATCCAAACATAAAATGGATTCTGAGCGCTTGATTATTACACAGGAAGCTGTTGATATTGTGAACAGATCCATCGATCAAAAAAGAAGAATTTGTGCAGTGGGAACAACGGTTATGCGTGGTATTGAAAGTGCGGTTTCATCCAACAATCACCTAAATTCGTTTAATGGGTGGACAAATAAATTTATTTTTCCTCCGTACGATTTTAGTATTGCCAATTGCATGGTTACAAATTTTCATACACCAAAATCTACTTTAATGATGATGGCTGCCGGTTTTGCCGGTTACGATTTTTTAATGGAAGCTTATGAAGTAGCTGTGAAAGAAAAATATAAATTTTACTCGTATGGCGATGCGATGTTAATTATCTAATTGAAATACTATTATTTTAATAATTAAATTCCCGCACTTAGCGGGAATCTTTTTATAAATCCTGTTTAAAATGATTAAAAAAAAGGACATACGTGCTTTAACCAAAAACCAATTGCGCGAATTTTTTGTAGAAAAAGGAGATAAGGAATTTAGGGGAAATCAGGTTTATGAATGGCTGTGGGTTAAAAGTGCACATTCTTTTGAAGACATGACCAATATTTCAAAAGAAACGCGTCAGATGCTGGAAGAAAATTTTGTAATCAACCATATTGAAGTTGACCAGATGCAGCGAAGCGCCGACGGAACCGTAAAAAATGCGGTGCGTTTGCATGATGGGTTGATCGTGGAATCTGTTTTAATTCCAACCGAATCAAGAACAACAGCCTGCGTATCCAGTCAGGTTGGGTGCAGTTTAGATTGCAGTTTTTGCGCTACGGCACAATTAAAAAAGATGCGGAACTTAAATCCTGATGAAATTTACGATCAGGTGGCTGCCATAAACAAAGAGAGTTTATTGTACTATAACCATAAATTGTCTAACATTGTTTTTATGGGAATGGGTGAACCATTGATGAATTACAACAATGTTTTAAAGGCGATTGAGAAAATTACTTCTGAAGAAGGTTTGGGAATTTCGCCAAAACGTATTACAGTTTCCACTTCCGGAATTCCAAAAATGATCAAAAAATTGGCCGATGATGAAGTGAAATTTAATTTGGCGGTTTCTTTACATTCGGCAATTGATGAGGTTAGAAATCAAATTATGCCATTTACCAAAGATTTTCCTTTGCAGGATTTAAAAGAAGCATTGGAATATTGGTATGCCAAAACAAACAACAGGGTTTCTTATGAGTATGTTGTTTGGGACGGAATTAACGATACCAAAGAAGCGATTATGGCCTTGGTGAAATTTTGTAAATATGTGCCGTGTAAGGTAAATTTAATTGAATACAACCCAATTGGCGACCCTAATTTTCAACAGGCAAAACCACAGGTTATTTCAGATTATATCAGTATTTTGGAAATGAACGACATTATTGTAAATGTGCGAAGAAGCAGGGGAAAAGATATAGATGCTGCCTGCGGGCAGTTGGCAAATAAAAAAAGCTAGCGTTATCGCTAGCTTTTTTTTGCTTTATTTTAAAAGATTAAACTTACTAATTTCTTTTCAGTTTTTTCTTAATTTCAACTTCGTGGTAAGCTTCTATTAAATCGCCAACTTCAATATCATTATAGTTTTTAATTTGAAGTCCGCAATCGTAGCCTTTTGAAACTTCTTTTGCATCATCTTTAAATCGTTTTAATGAACTTAAATCACCTGAATGAATTACGACACCATCCCTAATAACCCTAATTTTAGAATTTCTTTGAATTTTACCGCTCAATACCATACAGCCAGCAATTGTTCCGATTTTAGAAATTTTGAAGACCTCCCTAATCTCCGTATTACCTAAGATTTCTTCTTTCATTTCAGGAGACAACATGCCTTCCATCGCATCACTTAAATCGTTTATGGCATCATAGATAATAGAATATGTTCTGATATCTATTTCTTCATTGTCAGCCAATGTTCTCGCATTTCCTGAAGGTCTTACGTTAAATCCAATAATGATGGCATCAGATGCAGAAGCCAGCAATACGTCAGATTCTGTAATGGCACCAACGCCTCTATGAATAATATTTACTTGAATTTCACCGGTTGAAAGTTTTTGGAACGAATCTGCCAAAGCTTCAACAGAACCATCCACATCACCTTTTAAAATAATGTTTAATTCTTTAAAGTCGCCTAAAGCAATCCTTCTTCCAATTTCATCTAATGTAATATGACGCTGTGTTCTTACTGATTGTTCACGTTGTAATTGAGAACGTTTAGAAGCAATTTGTTTTGCTTCTTTTTCATCTTCAAAAATGTAAAACTTATCTCCTGCTTGCGGCGCTCCATCCAAACCAAGTATTGAAACTGGTGTTGAAGGTCCTGCAGTTTTCATGTTATTTCCGCGTTCATCAAACATGGCTTTAACTTTACCGCTGTGTTTTCCGGCGAGCATGTAATCACCAATTTTCAAGGTTCCATCTTGAACCAAGATTGTAGAAACATAACCTCGACCTTTGTCTAATAAAGCTTCAACTACAGTACCAACAGCTCTTTTGTTGGGATTTGCTTTTAAATCTAGCATTTCGGCTTCAAGCAATACTTTTTCAAGCAATAATTCAACGTTTTGTCCTGTTTTGGCTGATATTTCCTGAGACTGGATTTTTCCACCCCAATCTTCAACCAGCAAATTCATTTGTGAAAGTTGTTCCTTAATTTTTTCTGGATTCGCGTTTGGTTTGTCTATTTTATTGATGGCAAAAACAATTGGCACACCAGCTGCTTGCGCATGACTGATGGCTTCTTTGGTTTGTGGCATCACATCATCATCAGCTGCGATCACAATAATTACCAAATCCGTTACTTGAGCTCCACGAGCACGCATCGCTGTAAAAGCTTCGTGACCAGGAGTATCTAAAAATGCTATTTTTTGTCCGTTTTTTAAATTTACGCCATAAGCGCCAATGTGTTGTGTAATTCCTCCGGATTCCCCTGCGATTACATTTTCTTCACGAACATAATCCAGTAAAGAAGTTTTACCATGATCCACGTGTCCCATAACGGTAACAATTGGTGCTCTAGGTTTTAAACCTTCAATGTCATCTTCTTGTTCATGAATGGCTTCTTCAACTTCCGCTCCAACAAAGTCCAGACTATAATCAAATTCTTCAGCCACAATGCTCAGTGTTTCAGCATCCAATCGCTGATTCATAGTTACCATCAATCCAAGCGACATACAAGCTGAAATAACATTGGTAACGGGAATGTCCATCATAGTGGCAATTTCGCTTACTGTCACAAATTCTGATACTTTTAGAATTTTGCTTTCGGCTTCTTGTTGCTCAAAGTCTCTTTCAGTTTGTATACGGTGAATATCTCTTTTGTCTCTTCTGTGTTTTGCGCCTTTTCCTTTTTTAGATTTACCTTGAAGTTTTTCTAGGGTTTCTCTAATTTGTTTTTGAACATCTGCTTCAGTAGGCTCTTCTTTTACTAAAGGTTTTCTGCCACGCACCAATGGTGCTGCCTTGTTTGCTCCTTTTTGCGCAAGAATTGGTTGTTTTTTAACACCTGTTATTGGTGTTATAGGCATTTTCTTTACAATCCTTCTGCGTTTTTTCTTATTTGCTTCGGTGTCATCTTTTTTAACAACCAGTTCCGGCTTTTTCTTTTTAGGACGTTCAAACTGTTTTAAATCAATTTTTTCTCCAATAATTTTCGGGCCCTCTAATTTTGAATATACGGTTTCTATGGTTTGAGATTCTAGGATTTCATCTTCAGTAGGCTCGTTTTTATCTTCAATTATTTCAGGTTGTTGTTTTTCTGTTTCAACTGGCTGTGCTGCTTTCTTCAGAATTGGTTTTTTATGAACTTTAACAGCTTGTTCTTCAGCTTTTGGAGTTTCTACAGGTGTTTCAACAGGCTTTTCTTTAATCTCAACTTCAACTTTTGGCGCTTCTTCCTTAATTTCTTCAACAGGTTTTGGTTGCTCAAGGATTACTTCGGGTTTTTCTTCAACAATAACCTTTGGTGCTTCTTCAACAACAGGTTTTTTCTCAATTTCTGCCTCTTTTGGCTCAATATCAATTTTGCCGACCGTTTTAATTTCTAATTTTTCGGCTTTTCCTTTAATCACAACTTTCTTAGCTTCTTCCTCAATGCGATGTTTCTCAACCATTTCTTCATGAGCGATTCTTAAGGTTTCTTTTTCTTTCCTTTTCTCCTCGCTTACTTCTTTTGAAGCTGCTTTTTTACTCCTGTCTGTCTGAAAACCATCCAATAAGATTTCATACTCTTCATCAGATATTTTTGTTGTAGGTCTTGCTTCAATTTCAAAACCTTTAGTTGCTAAATGCTCAACAGCTCTATCTAACGAGATATTCAATTCCCGTAATACTTTGTTCAGTCTTAATGTTTTGTCTTCAGCCATACAATGTTTATTTTTGCCAATTTGTGTTGAATCGTTAAAGATTAATCTTTAAATTCTTCTCTTAATATTTTTTGAACCTCTAAAATGGTTTCTTCTTCTAAATCGGTTCTGCTCACAAGTTCATTGATGTCTTTTTCCAAGACGCTTCTTGCGGTGTCTAAACCAATATTTTTAAATTCCTGAATGACCCAAGCTTCTATTTCATCTGAAAATTCAGTCAATTCCACATCATCTTCTGCTTCAACGCCTTCACGTTGCACATCAAGTTCATAGCCGGTTAATTGAGAAGCCAAACGAATGTTTACGCCATTTTTTCCAATTGCTTTTGATACTTCTTCTGGCAATAAGTATACATCAACCCTGCCTTTTTTTCCATCTTCACGGCCTTCTTCTTCATGAATCTTCATGGAAACCACTTTTGCAGGACTTAAAGCTCTTGCAATGTAAAGTTGTGTGTTTTTTGTGTAATTGATTACATCAATATTTTCATTCCCCAATTCACGAACAATACCGTGAATACGAGATCCTTTCATTCCAACGCAAGCACCAACCGGGTCAATTCTGTCGTCATAAGAATCTACGGCTACTTTTGCTTTTTCACCTGGAATTCTTGCAACGCCTTCAATGGTTATCAATCCGTCAAAAACTTCCGGAATTTCTTGTTCAAATAATTTTACTAAAAATTCAGGTGCTGTTCTTGATAAAATAATTACGGGTTTGTTGCCGCGTAATTCTACAGATTTAATGATGCCGCGAACGTTATCTCCTTTTCTGAAGTAATCTGAGCGAATTTGTTCATTTTTTGGCAAAATGATTTCATTGCCGTCGTCATCTAACAAAATGATTGCGTTGTGACGAATATGGTGAACTTCAGCAGTGTAAATATCTCCTTCTAATGCTTTAAACTGTTTAAAAGTATTTGTGCTGTCGTGTTCATGTATTTTTGAAATCAGGTTTTGGCGTAAGGCTAAAATAGCACGTCTTCCTAAATCGATTAATTTTACTTCTTCTGATACATCTTCCCCAATTTCAAAATCCGGTTCAATTTTTCGGGCTTCTGAAAGTTCAATTTCTTCATTGTCATCTTCTGACATTCCATCAGCAACCACAATGCGATTTCTCCAAATTTCTAAATCGCCTTTATCCGGATTTATAATAATATCAAAATTATCATCAGATCCGAATTTTCTTTTTAAAGCAGCTCTAAAAACCTCTTCAAGTATTGCCATAAGCGTTACCCTGTCAATATTTTTATCTCCTTTGAAATCTGAAAACGACTCAATTAATGCTAAATTTTCCATGCACTCTCTTAATTAAAATATTATTTTCACTTTTGCCTCTAAAATATTGCTGAATGGGATGGTTGAATTTTTGGAAACCGTTACTTTACCTTTCCCTAAAGGTTTTGGTTCACGTGTTTTCCATTCTAACTCAATCTCATTGTCAGTAACATTTTTAAGAACGCCCTCAATAGTGGTGTTGTCTTTCAACTTTAAGGTTAAAACCCTATTGATATTTTTTTTATACTGCCGATTAACTTTTAAAGGGTTTGCAATGTCGGGAGAAGCAACTTCAAGAGAAAAATCTTCTATTTCCCGGTCTAAATTGTGCTCAATTCCTCGATTGATTCTAATACACTCCTTTAAAGTTACGCCATAATCGCCATCAACTTCAACAGAAATCTTGTTTTCTGCCAAAAATTTCAACTCTATCAAAAACAACTCTGGGTTTTCTTCGATAGCTTCTTTAACCAAATTTATGACTTTTTCTTTTTGTATCATACTATAAAAAGAGGGGACTTATGTCCCCTCCTAGTCCTTTATCTGTTCTAATTCGGTGCAAATATACTAAGATTTTTTTAAATGATAAAAATTCATGTTTATTTTTAATTTAAAATTATTAACTTAGCATTAGGATAATAAACTATACAACAATTTTTTATGAAAAGTATTCTGGTCCCTATTGATTTTTCTGAACAAGCAAAGTATGCGGCAAAAGTGGCGTCCGACATTGCCAGACATACAAATGCAAAAATATTTTTGTTGCACATGCTTGAACTTCCCACAGGAATTATAGATCCTGCAGGCTACGGTTCTTCTAGCAATACGCCTTCGGCCTTGTTGTTTTTAAAGAGAGCTCACGAAAAGTTTGAAGAATTTAAAAAATTGCCTTTTTTGGAAGGTATTGATGTGCAGGATTCCGTTCAGTTTCATAAAGCTTATGATGGTATTATTGACGAAAGTAAAAAGCAAAATGCAGATTTAATTGTAATGGGTTCAAAAGGAACTTCCGGACTTGAAGAAATGTTGGTGGGCTCCAATACCGAAAAAGTGGTTAGAAATTCTGATGTTCCCGTACTCGTTATTAAAAGAGAGATTGAGAAGTTTAAAATTGACAATATAGTTTTTGCTTCTAATTTTAAAATTGATCACAGAGATGCTTTTCGAAAAATATTGAATTTTGCCTCGCTTTTTAATGCGCGACTGCATTTGCTTAAAATAAATACGATTCATAATTTTGAAACCACCAAAGAATCAAGTGATGCAATAAGAAATTTTATCAATGATTTTGATTTGGGTGATTATACCTTAAATATATACAATGATATTTCTGTGGAAGCCGGTATTTTAAATTTTTCTAAAGTGATCGATGCAGATGCCATATTGTTAAACACCAGTGGAAGAAGAGGTTTAGCTCATTTATTTAATGGAAGTATCGGTGAAGATTTGGCAAATCATGCAAAATTGCCTGTAATTACCTTTAAATTGTAGCGTAAAATTTTCGCTTTACGTTATTCTTGAGAGAAATCTCCTAATTATACAATTTCAAATTTTTTTAATTAGCCCATTTTTAAATGGGCTAATTTTTTTTATTTTAATTCTTCAGGAATTTCACAAATTGGTATTGGTAACATTTTGTGCTTGTTCGCGCGATTTCTTTTTGTAAAAATGGAAAATACTTCTTTTTTTCTTCCTTCAAAATCGGTGATTATTTTGCCCAGCTCAACTTGTTTCATTGCCCATTCCAATTCGTCATAAGTTGCGCCAATTTGATCTTCATCTGTACGGCTGTCACCAAATAATCCGTCGGTTGGCTTTGCTTTTTGTATGGAATCTGAAACATTCAAAATTTTTGCAATTTCGTACACCTCAGATTTCATTAAATCGGCAATTGGACCAATATCTACGCCACCATCACCATATTTTGTAAAAAAACCTATGCCAAAATCTTCCACTTTATTTCCGGTTCCGGCAACCAAATATCCTCTCAATCCGGCAAAATAATATAAAGTGGTCATGCGTAAACGCGAACGTGTGTTGGCCAATGATAAGTTTACGGTATCTAAATTGCCATCGGTTGGGATAGCGGATTTAAATTCTTCAAAAGTTGCCGTTAAATTTATTTCTTCGGAAGTGATGTTTTGAAAATTATTTTTAAGCTGTAAAATATGTTCTTTTGCTCTTGAAACCTGATTCTTATCTTGATGAATAGGCATTTCCACGCACAAAACAGGAAATCCGGTCTTGGCGCAAAGCGAGGAAACAACAGCAGAATCTATGCCGCCAGAAACACCAACTACAAAACCACTTACTTTCGATTTTTCAGCATATTCTTTTAACCAACCCACTATATATTCTACAACTTTTTCGGCGTTCATACTTAATTTAATTTAGTAATTTTGACTTTTTAAATAAAGAATTGTAAATATAGAAATTAATGAACAGACTTTTAATTACTGCGATTGTTTTATTCTTAGTGGTTTCCTGCAAAACAGAAAAGGCAAAGGAAGTTGATGTTTCGGATGTTGACATAACCCTTTCAGTAAACAGGTTTGAAAAAAAATTTTATGAAGCCGATGAAACAACGCTTCAAAAAGTCAAAAATGAATTTCCTTATTTGTTTCCTGAACAAAACGACAGTCTTTGACTCAATAAAATAAGAGATGAAGAAGAAAGGGAATTATACCAAAAATCGCAACTGGTGTTTGACGATTTTGAAAATGAAAAAACCCAAATTAAAGACCTTTTTAAACACGTAAAATATTACCATCCAG